>JBKPOM010000066.1:0-5972 GCA_046733115.1 Actinomycetota bacterium
GTCGGCCTCGACGGTCGAGCCGAGCATCCTGTAGGCAACCGCCCGCAGGTGGGGGCGGTGCCCCTCGAACCGCTCCGCGAGCAATGCGTGATCTGCCACGTTACCTCTTTCCGTCGCCACTCGTCATTGTAGTAGTGACGAGCCGAGTCGGCGTAAAGTAACGACCGAAAGGAGCCAACCATGACCGAAGGCGTCAAGACCGTCATCTACCCCGTAACGGATCTTGCCCGGGCGAAGAAGCTGTACGGCAAGCTCCTGAACGCCGAGCCCTACATGGACGAGCCCTACTACGTCGGCTTCGAGGTCGAAGGACAGGACATCGGCCTCGATCCCAACGGCCACAGCCAGGGAATGACCGGCCCCTTGAACTACTGGCACGTAGACGACATCGAGAAGAGCCTGCAAAATCTCCTCGGCGCTGGCGCTGAAACGCAGCAAGCAGTAAGGGACGTCGGAGGAGGGAAGCTGATCGCCTCCGTCAAAGACACGGACGGCAACGTAATCGGGCTTCTCCAGACACCTTAGCAGCATAGCCCAAGGAGGACTTCGAGTTGGACGATCCGACATACCAACTGCGGCCGGTCGGCCAGGTGGAATCATCGCTGACCGACCGCGACGCCACTCCCAAACAGGGAGACGAGGGGGCGCCCCCGGCACGGATCGTCTTCCGGCCCGAGTTTCGCGAAGCTGCAAGAGATCTTCGGAGGGGCGACGAGGTTCTCGTGCTCACCTGGCTGCACCAGGGTCGCCGCGACGCGCTCTCGGTACACCCACGCGGCGACACGAACCGACCCCGTGCCGGCGTGTTCGCAACACGCTCACCCGACCGTCCCAACCCCATCGGCTTGCACCCCATCAGGATCGAGAACGTGGAGGAAAACGCGATCACGGTCCACAACCTCGAAGCGATCGAAGGCACCCCCGTCCTCGACATCAAACCCGTCCTTTGATTCAGGAAAGGGCTACGTGACCGACAATCCCAAATTCACAACTCCAAACTCCTAATTCCTCGCACGGCCCAGGCACGGGCGACGAGGTGGTGCTCTCCCTTCGCGTTCGTCGGTAGGCTGGACCTTATGCGCTCACGAAGCGCCGCACGCTGGTCCTTGCTGAGTGACATCGCGTAGGCCGGGGCGGGTGCATGGCCGCCTAGGAAAGGAGACCAGTAGTCGTCGAAGTCGCGGAAAACGGTCGGTACGTCGATGGCGCGTACCTCGACCTCGCCGAGTCCGGTTCTCCTGAAGAGGTCTGCCAGCGGTTCCGGCTTGCACAGGATGAAGCGCCGCCCTTCGTCTAGCCCCCTGGCCTTCGGGTCCAGCGTGCCGGCAGCGTCCCAGAAGTGGCGCATCATCTGCATGCCCTCGGCGTAATCCCAGACGTAGGCGGCGACGGTTCCGCCCGGGCGCGTCACGCGCACCATCTCCGAAGCCGCCCTGTTGGACTCGGGCACGAAATTGAGAACGAGCCCGGCGACTGCCGCGTCGAAGGTTGCTGAGGCTGCTCCCAAGGCTTGCGCGTCACCGATGTCGAACTCGACCCGTGGATCTTGCACCCGATCCCGCGCGAAGGCCACGAAGACCGGCGAAGGATCTATACCCACAACCTCGTCGGGAGCAACCGACGATAGGATGGACTCACTCAACGCCCCCGTGCCGCAGCCTACATCCAACCAGCGTCCGCCGGGCGGCACCCCGAGCCACCCCAAAAACTCGCGCGCCACGAGCCGGCTCCAGCGGCCGACATAAGGTTCATAGGCGTTGCCGCTGCCCCACCATGCGGTTCTATCGACGCGCCCCGCCCGATCATCCACGACGTGATCCCCCGACAGACGATATCTCTTGCCCCAGATTAGCACGCTTCAGTCTTTCGGCCTCCGCTTGTCAGCACGCCGCCTTTCAGGCGGCTTGTCAGCGTTTCGGTGAGAAAGTGTGGGCCTCAGATTCCTGTCTTTGACATGCGGCAGGGTGGCTGCTAATATCTGGTATATACCAGTTGAAAGGAGTTGCTATGGTGGAAGTGGTCGTCGGGGTTTTGCTTTTTGCCTGGGTGGTTGTCGTTCTGTTGGGGACGGGGGTGGAGGCGTGGTGATCGGTGGTGCTGCTAAGGGGGTGCCTGCTTACAGGCGGGTTGGCGACGATCTCGCGGCGCGGATAAGGTCTGGGGAGCTGGTGTCGGGGGCGAAGATGCCGTCGGAGCGTGAGCTCGCGGTCGAGCACGGTATCTCGCGCATGACGGCCAGGGCGGCGGTGGACCTTCTGGCGAGGAGGGGGCTCGTCGAGCGGAGGGAGCGGTCCGGGGTGTTCGTAGCGCGGCCCAGGATCGAACAGTCCTTGGATACAGTCGCGGGTCTCTCGGATCAGCTCGGGGCACGCGGCGTCGTTCCTGGGGCGGAGGTGCTCGATGCTCGCACTGTTTCGGCTGGAGACTTGGGCGACGCCGAGGTCGTTTCGCGGTTGGGGCTTTCGGAGGGGGACGAGGTACACGTAATCTTGCGTGTGCGCACCGGGGACGGTGAGCCGCTGGTGTTGGAGGAGAATTATTTGCCGGAGCGTTTGATGCCCGGTCTGCTCGGGGAGGACCTCGGCGGGAGCCTGTACACGCTTGTGCGCGAGCGATATAGCCTCTCCGTGGCGCGTACCAGGCAGGAATTGGAGCCCACCCCGCTCGACTCGGGGGCGGCGGCGATGCTCGGGGTGCGTCCCGATGTGCCTGCGCTCAGGGTCACGCGGACTGCGTGGGATGCGAAAGGGCGTGCGATCGAGTTCGCCAGGGATCTGCACCGGGGCGACCGGATGATCTTCGTCTCCGACGTCTCGGCCCCGAAGGAAGGAGCCGCCCCTTGATACCGAACGCGCCCGATCTCTCCCCAACTCCCGACCAACGGCGGTATCGTATCCTCCACACGGAGCCGGCATGACCCTCTTCGCTCTGGCGCTCGTGCTGGTGGCGGCCGTCTCCCACGCGACGTGGAATTTGCTCGCCAAGCGGGTGGGGGATGGGGGAGCGGTCTTCGTCTGGCTCTTCGGCTTATGTTCGGCGCTCATCTACGCGCCGCTCGCGGTCGTCGTGGTGCTCGCGGTCGCGCCGCATCTGGGGGCCGTGCAGTTCCTGTTCATGTTCGGGAGCGGTATCTTGCATCTCGGGTACTTCGTGCTTTTGCAGAGGGGGTACGCGGTAGGGGACCTCTCGCTCGTCTATCCTTTGGCGCGCGGTACGGGGCCCCTGCTCGCGACGGCCGCGGCCATCGTTTTGTTCGGCGAGAGGCCGTCGTTGCTCGTCATCTTCGGCATAGCCCTCATCACGGCCGGCGTCTTCGTGCTGACGAGCGAAGGGTCGAGCCTTCGGTCCGGACTCGGAGCCGGCGTCTTCTACGGTCTCATGACCGGCGTGTTTATCGCAGCGTACACCATCTGGGACAAGCAGGCGGTGAGCGCGCTCCTCATCCCACCCCTCTTGCAGAGCTGGGCAACGACCATCGTCACCACGCTCTTGCTGACCCCGCTCGCGATGTCCAACCGGAAGAAGATCATGGCCCTCTGGCGCGACTATAAGCCCGAGGTCATCGGGGTGGCCATCCTGAGCCCTCTCTCCTACATTCTCGTCCTGACGGCGCTCGTCTTCACGCCCGTGAGCTACGTGGCTCCTGCGCGTGAGATCTCCATCCTCATCGGGGCCGCCATGGGAGCGCGATTGCTCTGGGAAGGAGACTCCACGCGGCGCCTGATCGCCGCCGGAGTCATGGTCGTCGGGGTCGTAGCACTCGCGCTCGGGTAACGGGCATCGGGTTTCGGGAATCAGGTTGGTAGCCCTTCGAAGGTGCCGAGGAGGATCTCTTCCTCGGTTAACTCTTTCAGGCGGTTGTCGAGCTGCCGATACTCGCTGTCGAAACGGTCCAGGAATGTTTCGTAGGCATCAGGGGAGACCCAGCGGTCCACGGTGAGGTACTCTCTCGGGTCATCGGAGTGCCGGAGCAGTTCCGTGCCGAGGTAGCCGTCGCCCTTGCGGAACAGCAGGGCCCAATCGCCGGCGGGACCGTAGGCATTCTCGAACTCGCTCTCCCGACCCAATAGGGGCCGGAACCGCCAGAGTATTGCGTACATGGTCAGACGGTTATCTCCTCAGGCTATCTCTCGTCTTCGCCGCGATAGGTACACGCCGGCGAGGAGGACGATCGTACCAATTATTTTCCTCACACCGAAATCTTCGTGGAGCAGGATGACGCTAGAGAGGACGCCCGTCAGTGTGATGAGGTACAGGTAGACGAGGACCCTGTTGGCTCCTATGCGCGCGATCCCGCGCTGCCAGACGCCGTAGGCGAAGGCCGTGGAGAAGATGGTTAGGTAGCCGACGGCCGCCCACGCCCCGAGGCCGACGGCCCCGGGATTCCAGCCTGCGAACTCTGTGGAGGCGATGGGGAGGAGAGCCAGGCCACCGAGGAGAGTGGTGTACGCGGCTATCGTCAGCGGCGAGTGGTTGGCCTGTTCGCGCCTGGAGAGCACGCTGTAGGCGCCGAAGCTTATCGCGGCCACGAGCACCAGGAGGTCGCCCAAGATGCTCGAGGCGCTGCCTTCCAGGCCTTTGCCCAGGATCAAACCCACCCCGAGCAAGGAGATCCCGGCGCCGAGCAAATTCCACATCCTCAGGGTCTCCACCCCGAGGGCTGCGGCCAGGAACATGCCCCAGATCGGCGCGGTGGCCATGATGAGGGCCGAGTTGGAGGCGCTGGTCAGGCGCATCCCCTCGTTGAGCGCGGCGTTGAAGAGCGTGCCGCCGATTAGACCTATCCAGAGCATGATGAGCAAGGCGCCCGGCTTCGGCCGTCTCACCTTCTCCACGAGGCGCAAGACTCCAAGGAGCAAGAGCCCCCCGAGGACGAACCTGAACGCGCCGATGAGCAGAGGCGGCACGGAGACGACGGCGACTTTTATCGCCACGTAATTGAGCCCCATGAAGACGGCCGCCAGGATCAGCGCCCCCTCTTCACCTGGCCCTCCAAGTCTTCCCCTCACTATCCCTCACCCGCCGCAGGAGCCACTTCCCGAAGGCGCGTTGCAACCCACGTATCACGATTCTACATCACCTACGAGGTCCCGAACGACGCTCGAATACCGTGTGGTATCGACCTGTTTGTTCAAAGGGCCGGGGATCAACGTCCCGGCCCTTTGACTACAAGATGGTCCGCGTGGCGGAGTCTACGACTCGGGAACGGCCCCCATCTGTTTCATCGCCCCGAGCAGGTCGTACTCGGGCCACTCCTCCACCATCTTGCCGCCCTCGTCGAAGCGGTCTATCTGGATGCCGCTCGTCTCTATGCGGTTTCCCGTGGGAGCGACGCCGAAGAACTCGCCCTGGTGGGTGCCACTCGCCGTGTAGCGGCTCACCACCTTGTCACCCTCCGCCACCTGGTCCTCTACGGTGTAGGTGAGGTCGGGCACGGCGTTTCGGAAGTACTCGATCTCTTGCTTCAATGTGTCCGCACCCCTCACCTCCCCGGCCTCGGAGTTGGGGTCGTAGCAGACGAAGTCGGGATCTAGCACCTCGTCGATGATCTCTACCTTGCCCTGCCCAAAGCCCTCCTCCATGAGGCGGCGGGCCTTCTCCTTGTTCGCTTCCGACACGGTTCACTCCTCCTTCTGTCTTGCTCTTCTTGCCGGCTGATTTCGCTTTAGCTATCGCATCGGACCTGCCTATCTAGCCTTCGAATCGATCACAGACGTAGTCACGGGAGGGGTCGTAGTCGCGGCCGTCCAGCCCGCCTATCCGAGGTCCGTAGAGATGCACGGAGATAGCCGTCCAGTTGCCGGGGTTGCCCATGCGGTGGATGCCCCCGTCGTAGTGCATGATCAAGCGACCTTCCGGGGAACGGAGAGATGCTCGTAATGCGGACAACCGAAGACCCGGCATACCCTGTCTGCGAGTTCGTAAGCTCCCAGCAATCCCTCGGGTCCTACGACCTGCGCTTTGCGTGTACC
>JBKPOM010000067.1:0-7330 GCA_046733115.1 Actinomycetota bacterium
GTGTTGCGATGAGGATGGGCTGCATGGCATCGTGTAGCGATGAAAGCGTACTCCACCAAAGACCTCCGTCGGAAGATCGTGGATGCCATAGTCGGAAGATCGTGGATGCCATAGAGCGAGGCATGCCCAAGGCCCAGCCGGCCCGCACCTTCGGGGTCGGGATCTCCACCGTCAAGCGTTATGCCACCAAGGCCTGAAGGGGCGAGCCTCTGGAGCCCGCTAAGTCGCCCGGCAAACGACCCAAGATCGATGAGCGGCTCAGCAAGCTCCTCGAAGGAGACCTCGAGGAGCGTCCGTTCGTCACCCTAAGGGAGCGTTGCGAGTACGTGGAGGCCATGAGCGGGGCTTCGGTGAGCCGCTCCACCATGTGCCGCTCCATAGCTCGGATCGGTTCCACCCGCAAAAAGGGGGACGAACGGCCGCCGAAAGAGACGAGTTCCTAAGGATCGCCTGGCGGGTGATGGTAGCTTGGGATGTCGACCCCGAGCGGCTGGTGTTCTTAAGGACGAGATGGGAGTATATACCTCCCTAGCACCTCTGTACGGTTACTTTCGAAAAGGCGAGCGCGTGCACCTGGAGGTTCCGCGTAACCTTAAGGCAAGAGCACCACTCTCTTGGCCTCGATCACCCTTAGCGGGACGGGCGAGCCGATGGCCGTCGAGGGCCCCCACCGACCAAGAAGTCTTCGACTCCTACATAATAGAGCACGCCCTGGCACCTGCATCGGAAGCCGGACAGGTAGTGATCATGGACAATCTCCCTGCTCACAATGGCCGGCCAGTGTGAGGGAGTCGATCGAGTCGAGGGGCTGCGAGTTAGTCTACTTACCTGCTTACTCGCCGGACTTCAACCCGATAGAAGAAGCGTTTAGCAAGATCAAGGGTATGGTGCGCCGAGCAGGAGCTCGTACCAAGGACGCTTTGGTAGAGGTATTGGGCGAAGCTCTTTCGGCGATCAGCGCCCGAGACGCCCGAGGTTACTTCGAGCATGCTGGCTATCGCCCCCAAGCCCAACTACTGTGAAACGTGCTGTAGGGCGGCGTACACATGGGCAAGAAAACCTTCGACGTCCTCGGGGAGGACGTGGACGCGCACCGGAGAGACCAATGCGCACTCGCCGAAGGCGCGGTACAACGCCGCCAAGTCGCCCCCGAACCAGCGATCGCTGGGGACCGCCGCGGTCCTGGCGAACTGCTTGGGCGTGGCAGGTTTGCCGCCCCGTTCGGCGCTCTTGACGTGAAAGACCCTGGCGACCTCTCGCACGTCGTTTTCCGCTCGTTTCCTGAGGTAGCTATGGAGGTGCTCCTCGGCCCAAGCCCTGCGATGTTTAGAGACTATGTCTCTGAGCTTCTCGAAGCCTTCCTTGCGAGAGCCGCTGCACATACTGGTTCCGATTACCAAGCCTGGTTCGACCTCCACCTCCCTGCTCTCGGTGTAAATAGGCTCTGGTTCTCCCCAGGCGCCGCTCGGCGGCCACGAGCTCGGCGAACGTGTCCCGGTCGACCGGGGTGCCGAGGTCCTCGAGCTCCGCGAGATCCCGCCTATGGTAATCCTTGAGTCCGGCCATATCCGTGCGCGAGGAGGGTCCCTCGCACAGGAACCACGCGGTGAGGGCGCAGCCGTGCCAGAAGCGGAGCGCGGGACCGAAAGCGTCCGCCAGGCGGACGTGAGGGAAGGGCTCCGTGACAATCCTGGCGGGTTCCCTCGGCGACATCGCCGATCCCCAGAGCTCGACTATCTCGTCGAGCGGGTCCTCCGGCAGCGCACGCCGATAGGCCTTGGCGGTGGGGCGAGTCGTCCCCCTCGGCGCGGAAGAGCACGAAACCGGGGTAATCCTCGACGAGCCCCCACAGCGGCTCCATGCCGCTCTCTTGCCGCGCGTGGAGCGAGTCGAAGGTCTCCCAGTAGCGAGCGCCGAGAGGCTGCTCTACCGACGACGTCTCGCGGCCGAACAGGGAGCCTATGCGCCTGGCCTGCTCCTCGCTCACACCCTCCGCGCCGAGCTTCGCGGTAGTCTCTTGCGAAGGGCCAAGGTAAAACCTGGTCTCAGGTAGGGCGGTCGCGACGTGCTCGTCCGGGTGCGGCTCCTCGCCCACGTCGTAATTGAGGAGTGCCAGCCAGTCGCCGCCGAAGAAGCCCGAAAGCGTCGCCTCGAGCTCGCGGGTGAGGGCGCGGCGACGCAAGACCCTGCCGTCCTTCTTGGCCTTTGCGTAGTACCGCTTCAAGAGCGGAAGGAGGCGTAACGCGCGGTAACGTGCTCCCACGGAGGACGGGCCTGCGCCTTCCGCCCGGCGTCGGATGACCTCGGCAAGGGCAACTTTCGCAGATAGCTGTTCGGCGGAGCGCAGCCTGGACCAGCCCCCGCCCGGCCTCACCGCCAACAATTCGGGCCCGACTCCGAGGTCGAGCGCCGTGAAGAAGCTATCTACCTCCTGCCAACAGGCGCGCCTCCTCTCCCGAGACCTTTCCGCCTTCTCAGGCAAGTCGTCGAAGGAAGGCGGGAAGGCGCGGCCCGAGCGTAGGACGAAGGGCTCGTAGAGCGAGGAGAACAGGGGATCCATAACCGTGTGGGCGAACAGGGCCTCGGGGATGGCCTCGGACGAGATCGACCAGTAGCCGTCGGACTCCACCGATTCGTGGAAAAATCTGCCATACGTTCTAAGGTGGTGCGGGAAATGTAAGTGTCCTAGGCTGCCGGTAATCTTGGCTTGAGAGGATCAGCTACCCCGGGCCTGCTGCTTCTCCAGCGAGAACGACTCGTCCAGCACCAGTCTCTCCTCGTCGTCGAGGCCGCCCAGGCGTATCGTCGCCATCCGGCCGGTGCTGCGTGTCTCGTCGGTTCCCTCGATGCGGAAGGGAACCTCATCGCTTAAGGAGCGGAGCGCGAGCCGCCCGATAAGGGCGTCGAGCGCGGCGAAGCCTTCGGCGCGCCCGTGGGCGGCCCCCGCTTCCACCAACTCCTAGGGTCCAGTCGTCCCTTGAGCGAGCCTGCCGAAGCTCATTTGCTTCCTGTCAGCCACCAAGCCTCCTCGCGATCTCGACGTACTGCTCGAAGGGGACGGGTTCTGTCGTACCCACCTCGACTGGCGCGTACCCGACCTTCAGTGCCGCCTCCGTGCGCAACTGTGAGTTCCAGCGCTGGGCCGAATGCCTGGCCACGCCTAGACGCCCTCCTCGACGCGAGGCGCTACGTTGCGCGGTACCCCACGACCGACGTGGGATTACGGCCTAGAACTCTCTTCGACCGCCAGCCCCTCCCGCTCCGCGAGGTTCGCTCCGATGCGCCGCGCCAGTCCGGGCACAAACAGCACGATACCCAAGCCCAAGACCAGCCACGCGGCCACGACATAGGGGAAGACGTTGAACGGGAAGTCCGGAACCGGGTAGACGTTGGCGTAGATGACGTAGACCAGTATCGCGAGGGCGATCACCGGGAAGATAGCCTCCCAGGCACGCACCCTGCGGCTCAAAAACAGGAACCTGAGCGCACCTACGTTCGTGACTATATAGGTCACCAGCATGCTCAACACCCCGATGGTGCCGGGGTAGAAGAACGCGTTCACCGCCGAAACCCCGCCCATGCGCTGGGACACGAAGGCGACTATCGCGATCACCATGACGACCGCCAGGGCGTTGGCAGGAGATCCGGTGCGGTCGGACGTCTCGCCCAACCGGCGCGAGAGGAAGCCATCGCGGCAGAGGGCGAACAGCATGCGGGAGCCCGCCGTCGCGGTGCCGAGGGCGCTGGCGAAGGCGCTGACCATCACGCCGAAGTTTATGGCGTCGGCCATGATGGGCCCGACGTAACTCCTGGAGAGCTCGCCCAAAGGCGAGGACGAGCCCGCGAAGTTCTCGGTGCCTTGCTTGTCGACGCCGAAGCCCAACGTCTGGGCCAGCATGACGATCGTGTAGAAGACGCCCATGGTTATCACGGCCGTCGCGATGGCGCGAGGGATGTTGCGGCGGGGGCTGTCCGTCTCCTCGCCCAGTGAGGCGGCCCCCTCGAAGCCCCCGAACGAGAGGAGCCCGAAGACCGCCGCCAAGGCGACCGTGCCGAGGCCGATCCCGTTCGGCAGCGTGAAGGGGGAGAGCGTGAAGTCTTGGCCGTTCGGGGCCGAGCCGGCGAGCACCCTGGCGAAGATGACCACGACCACGACCACGATGAGCGTGACCGTGAGTCCCTCCATGCTGAGCAACGCGCGGGTCGCCACCCGAACGTCACCGTAGGCGACGAACCAGATGAGCGCGGCCGCAACCAGCGAGATCACGAGCCACTCGGCGTTCGGCCAGATGCCCGTGCTGTTGAAGAAGGCCTGCCCGAAGAGGCCCACCTCGGCGGTGGAGGCGGCGGTGAAGGCGAGGTAGGTTCCAAGGAGGGCCCAGCCGGAGAAGAAGCCGGCGCGGGGCCCAAGGGTCACGCCGGAGAGGGCGTAGACCGACCCGGCGTGGTTGAAGTAGCCGGTGAGGCGTATGAAGGCGTAGGAGACGAACAGGATGCCCACGGAGGCGAAGACGAACGCCAGCGGAACCGCCCGCCCCACCAAGCTGGCCGGCAGCGTGCCGTTGAGGGCCATGGCGGCGCCCGGGGCCATGATGCCGATCGACAACGCGATCGCCTCCCAGAAGCGCAGCTCGCGGCGCAGACCCTGCCCTTGGCCCGACTCGACTTCCGCACTCATCCGTCGCCTCCCCCGGTGAAGACGTCGTCGGGGAGGAACGCCCCGACCACCCAGTTGGGGGCGTCCACCACCTCGTGGATGCGCAGGTCCACGGCGACGCTGCACAGGGCGTACGCCTCCTCCCGCGAGAGGTCGCGGCTGTCTCCGAGGTGCTCGATCGTCGCGCGTACCGCCTGCCTGGTCGCCTCCATCAGGTCGGATGCCACGCCCATCGAGACGTGGTAGCCGGTTCCCTCGGCCCGTGGTAGCGCGCCAGGTGGTGGTACACGGTACTGAGGAGCCTCGACGCGGAAGTCGCGCCTGATCGAGAGGCGCAACGAGACGTCCATCGCGGTCTCTATGGCCGTCCCGCAGACCTCGCCGTCGCCCTGCGCCGAGTGGGTGTCGCCTACCGAAATCAGAGCCCCCTCCACGCCTACCGGCAGGTAGAGCGTCGTCCCCGCGCGGAGGTGCTTGGTGTCCATGTTGCCGCCCCAGCGCGAGGGTGGCACTATGGAGTGCGGCCCCGGCTCGGCAGGAGCGACCCCGATGGTGCCCGGGAACGGCTCGTAGGGAAGCTCTATGCCTTCCGCGAAGATCACCCTACCCCGCTCCGCATCCACCCGCGAGATCCGGAGCCAGGGCTCAGGGAACTCGTCGGCCAGGAGCCCGAAGCCGGGGATCAGCGCCGTCCACCCCCACTCCCTGGGCCTGAACTCAAGGATCTCGACGGCCAGTACGTCGCCCGGTCGCGCGCCCTTGACGGAGACGGGCCCGCTGACCGGATTCACGTGGTCGAAGTCGAGCTTGGCGACGTCCTCGGAAGTAGAGTCGGCCATTAGCTGCTCGTCTGAGGCGTCGCGTACTCTAAACTCGACGACCTCGCCCGAATCTATCTCGAGCTCGGGCTCGATGCTGTTGTCCCAGACGTAATTGAAGGCATCAGAACGAACGGCATGGAAGGAGTGCCAACCGCCTCCCGTAGCATGGTCTCGATCACCTCGCGTCGCCATCTTCCTCCTTCCCCG
The DNA here is from genome assembly GCA_046733115.1 of Actinomycetota bacterium. Classification (GTDB taxonomy): domain Bacteria; phylum Actinomycetota; class Rubrobacteria; order Rubrobacterales; family Rubrobacteraceae; genus Rubrobacter_D. Next base: position 5,686 of record JBKPOM010000067.1, read on the forward strand.
AGGACGGACTCTTGGCCATTCCCGGCCTTTCCCGTGGCCAAACATTCTAGCAGCGGCACTCCTCGTCTGCGGAACAGCGCACGTGGGTGTCGGTAGCTCGGCCGGCAGGCTGGAGCTCCTGTTCGGGATGGTCAGAAATCCGAAGACGGGCGGACTCTTGGCGCTCGCAACCGTATTCGGTGTCGAGCCCTCCTACCTGTAGGACCGGATGGAGCCGTCGCACCTAGAGGAGGGGCTCGTCGAAGCGTTGGAAGACGCCACGACCCGCGACATCGTACGAATGAGTTCGCGGCTGCCCGGAGGCATGATGCAGCAGCTGAGCGTGATAGCGTCGCCGCAACAAGCCGAGGCTTGAATCCGCAGCGCAGGATCTGTTCGGAGAGGAGAGTACGAATGCTACAGCAAGTTAACGGCGCCGCGGGTCTCGCGACGCTTGGGGCGGCGCAGCCCCTCAGCTGGCAGGCGGCGGCCATCGGGGAGTACGAGCGATCCTGGCCCACCAGGCACGCCGGCCTGCGGACGGAGCTCGCCGCACGGATTCTAACGCTAACCGGGCGGCGAATATCCCCACAGGAGATCTACACGGACGGGCACCTGGCTGTCGCTGGCGTGGATGGCGCGACGTTCCGGCTCTACCACGGCGGAGACCTCGTCCTGGTGCGCGCGTGCTCCTTCTGCGCTACGGGCCGCTTCGAAAGCCGACAGATATGCAACCTCTCGGATCTCGGGTACGCGCTTTCCGCCTGGCAGCCTCTGCACGATGATTGCGAGGACTATTCGTCGGAATAGTACCCAGACCTTGGAGCAAGGAGATTTCTGCCATGTCAACAGAAGAGAACAAGGTCGTCGTCCGGCGCTTCTTCGAGGAACTGCTGAGTACAGACAACCTCGCACTCGCGGATGAGCTCCTCTTCCCCGGCTTCCGCTTCTACTTCGCCGGCAGCCCCGAGCCGATGGACCTCCAGAGCTACAAGGGGTTCCTCGCGGCGCGCCGTGGAGCTTTCCCCGACCGCCGTTTCGTAGTGGAGGACATGATCGCCGAAGGAGACAAGGTCTCGGCCCGCTTCACCATGCGCAGCACCCACAAGGGCGAACTTCGGGGAATCGCCCCGAGCGGCACGGAAGTGACGATGACGGGCATCGACATGATCCGCCTTCAAGAAGGCAAGATAGTAGAGGATCGGGTAGAGGTGGACCAATTAGGGATGATGCAGCAGCTGGGCGTGATAGCTTCCTCGCATCAAGCCTCGGCTTGATGCGCCCTGCACGCTGTAACAGCAACACTACCGTTGGACCTTGCTCCATGCTGAAGCAATTGGTGCCGGACGAGTTGTGGACGATCATAGACCCTTTGCTGCCGTGCGAGCCACCCAAGCCCAACGGTGGCAGGCCGCGAGTGCCTGATCGGGCGGCTCTCGCCGGGATAATCTATGTTCTCAAGAGCGGTATCCCTTGGAGGATGTTACCGAAGGAACTGGGCTTCGGTAGCGGGGTGACGTGCTGGAGGCGGCTCAGGGACCGGCAGAAGGCCGGAGCGTGGCATCGTTTGCAGCGCGTACTGCTGGACGAACTGGGCGAAGCCGGACTGATCGACCGGTCGAGGGCTAGCTTGGATTCGGCTGGTGTCCCTGCGAAAAGGGGGGTG
>JBKPOM010000068.1:0-6271 GCA_046733115.1 Actinomycetota bacterium
GCTCGAGCGGGGTGGACGTGCGCTCCTCGGTGCGCTCTTCGGGGGTTAGGTTTCGCAGCACCTGCGGCCGCACAAAGCGCGGACGCCGCCTTTCGTAAGCATCTTCGGGGGCTTTCGCGGACCGCCCGGTTGCCCCGCCGGGTCTCGGGTCTTCGCTCACCGCGCCGTCCCCGGCGTTGCGCCGGCGCCTGCGAAGACGACGAGGTCGACCATCCCGAACTCTCCGGGCTCGGCGGAAGGCAGCGTAGGCTGCCAGCCCGGCTCGGTGTTCCTGTAGGAGCCGGGGTCGGCGTCGAGCAGCCCGAGCAAGACCTCGGCGACGATCCGCCCTCCCACCGGGCCAAGGTGCTCCCCGCCCGCTCGCACCTCGGCCTCTTTCAGTACGTAGTACCAGAGCGGCGTCTCGGCGCGCCAGTCGGACCCAAGCCCGCACTCCTCGGCGCTCAAGGGCTCGACGCCAACCGCCCGCGCCACCCCCTCGCCCGAGGGCAGCCCGAGCGCGGCGCCGCGCTGCAGGTCGCGGGCGGCGAGCGAGCGGTGCTCCGGCACCTCCGTGTGGCCGACTATCTGCTCCGGCAGATCTATGAGGGCGTGCGTCAGGCTCGCGACCAAACGCCGGCTCGGCTGCGGCGGATGCCCGGCGCCGGGGATGTCGAAAAACCAGGACCAGTCTATGACCCGGTCGTGTGCGACGGGCCGGCCGCCGAGGCAGTCGGGGAAGATCGTCGCCTCCCCCACGGAGTCGTTCAGCCGGTAGGTAGGCATAATCTGGGAGTGCCCGAAACGGTAGGCCGCGTCGGAGAACTCGACCGGGATCGCCGCCCCCACGCCAGGGTCGTAGTATCGACGCCCGTTCGCCTCGAAGCGCGCGACGACCTCTTCACCGACCGAGAGCGGCAGGAACTCGTGGACCACGATCCACTCGTAGTGCCATCTCACCATGCGCCGCGCCTCGCCGAAGACGGCCGGATCAGGCACCCCCTTCTCGCGTAGCCAGTCCACCGCGCGGTTGTGGAACCTCAGGAAAGCCACGTGCAGCTGGGAGATGAGCAGGTGTACGTCGTTGCGTGGGTCCCCGACAAGGCCGGTCCCCTGATGGTTGCGGGGAAGATCGTCCTGCTCACCGGCGGCGTCCGCGCCGAGGAGCAGCTTGTCCGGGTCTTCCCTCTCGTAGAGGAACGGGTTGCCAACGGGCCCGTCCCCGTAGAGACACTCCAGGTCCAGGCGCGGGATGCGGGAGTTGACTAGCTCGCCAGTGACGGCGTGGCGGGCCAGGAGGGACCGGTCCGCAGTGATGTCGTGGGCTATGAACTGGCCGAGGATAACGAACCCGGCCGGGATGCGCATATTTTCGAGCGCCTCGTCCACGACGGGGAGGGTGGCGTCCATGCGCGAGGCCGCCCGCCCGAGCGCGACGGCGCTGTCCAGGTCAACCTCGCACGAGGGGAGAGCCGGGAACATCCGGCCGTATTTGCCGCCGAGTGAGGACTGGGCGTTCTTGAGCTCGGGGTGCACCACGCAGCTATGGGCGCCGGCCTTCGGGCTCTGGGACACCAGATCTCCTTTCGCTTTCGACGCTCGATCCACTCTACGAAGCCGACGGTTCTCGCGCATCACCCGAACGGCTAGGTTTTTGGGCTCGGATTATGCCTCCTAGCCGAGGACTGCTATCGGCGTGGCGTTCCCGAAGAGGACGGCGTCTCCTTCTACCAGCCGTCTACCAGGGTAAGGAGCTCCTCCTTACCGGCCGCAGAGAAAGACCAGGGGTCGGACAAACCTTGACGCGCCGACGGGCGAACTTGGGAGAACCCCCCTTCTTCGAGCTTCGGTGAATAACGCTTGGAAGGCTACTAACATGGGCGCATGGGAGGGGGACCGGACGCTCGCCTGCTGGCCGCTGTGGTGGCCTCGGTCGGCTTTGGGGCCTCGGCCTACGCGGCCATCGGTGCGGCCCTCGCTTCCTACTCCCCGGGACCCCTGGCGCTTCTGCGCATGCTCGTCGCCTCGGCGACATTGGCCGTTTACGCCGCTATATCGGGCGTGCGCTTGCCCGAGGTGAGGGACCTTCCTGCGGCCGTGCTCGCGGGTCTCTTCGCCTTCGCCCTCTACAACGTGGCGCTCAACTACGGGCAGCTCACCGCCAGCGCAGGGGCGGCGAGCCTGATCGTCGCCTCGATCCCCATCTTCACCGCTGTGCTGGCCGCCGCCTTCCTGCGGGAGAGGCTCGATGCTCTCGGCTGGTCGGGGATCGCGGTCGGCTTCCTGGGGGTGGCCCTGATCAGCGTCGGCGAAGGAGGAGGGTTCGGGGTCAACGCCGGCGCGCTGCTCGTACTCCTCGCGGCCGTTTCCGCCAGCGTCTACTTCGCCTTCCAGAAGCCCTATCTCCAGAAGTACGGGTCGCTCGCCTTCACCGCCTACGCCGTATGGGCGGGGGCGCTGCTGCTGCTCCCCTTCTTCCCCGGCCTGATCGGGGAGGTGCGATCCGCGCCGCCGCGTGCCACCCTCGCCGTCGTCTACCTGGGCGTCTTCCCCACTGTGGTCGCCTACGCGAGCGCCGCCTACGTCTTCTCGCGGCTCCCGGCGTCTAGGGCGGTTACGCTAGAGTACCTCTTCCCCCCTGTGGCCATCGTCATAGCCTACCTATGGCTGGGCGAGGTCCCCACGGCCTTGTCTATGGTCGGTGGGGCAGTCGCCCTCGCGGGTGTGGTATTGGTGAACCGACGCAGAGCCTAGCTCCCGAACTTCGGAGAACACCCCTTCCACGCACTCCGGTGAATAGAGGCTAACTCTCGCCTTGCTCGGCGGCTGAATCTCGGGGACCTCTATAGCGGTGCGCAATGGTATTGACCCATCGTTATGTCGAGGGTTGGACGGTACCGTACCGTACGCCACTACGTAGCCCATCCACGCGCGAGGCCGATGGTCGGAGGAGTGGGTCAACTGCACCGACTACCGCTATGGTTCTAGGACTTTTGGTGAATTAGGGTGAGAAGAAAGCCGGGGACCTCCTCTGGGGTCCCCGGCTTAGCATGGAAAGTGACTTTGCGTAAGCCTACCCCTATGCTGCGATGAGCCACGCGACGATACCGGCGATCACGACGAGAATCGAGCATTGGCCCACTAGCCGCCTTCTAAACTCCGGCCCTGAGATCTCCGAATCGGGCACCTGCTCTTCCACCTTCTTGACCGTTGTCTCATGTGAGACGATGCCATCTTCCGCTATCCCTCTCCTCTCCGCTTGCTCCGGCATCTCCTTAAGTCGGACTTGTTCGACTGACCTCATATACTTCTCCTCTGTAGGTGGGATCGGAGAGTAAAGTGGTGTGCTAGCCGCTCCCAGGTCTGCTCATCTTGATTGACTCTGTACCGGCCTCTACATGGCCCCCTTCCTTAGCCGGTTGAACTCTTATAACTAACATAACTAACAGCGATGTATGAGAACGGACTGAGAACAAGCTGAGAATAGGCTGAGATTCGTATTAAACGTTATTAAGCCACCTCGCACCCAAGCGCCCTTATCGAGCAGCCCGCAAGCGAAGTTCGCAGAATTCACATTCTACGAGGTTGGATGTATAGAGCCTTCGAAGATGGGGGGGCTTCGTTGGGTGGCATCCTGTAAGCACGTGCGACAACCTACCGGGAAAGGAGCGCATCATAGGTGGTGGCGGATAGCGACCGTGATCCGCAGCGACAAGAACACGACCCAGAGCTGCCTCCACATGCCCCACCAAGAGAGCATGTGCGCGAGATGCAAACGCATCTGCGAGAGATGGAGGGGTATCTGAGGCGCATGGGAGAACGGCTGCGCAGGCTCGACGAGCAGCTAAGCCACCTAGAGGCAGAAGACGACAGCGCGGTAGACAGAGGAAGGGGGTGGACCACAGGAGGGTAGCCCTTCCTTAGTAGTCGGGGGCGGGGAGGTTGCCGGTAGCATGGGTTCGATCCCTAGCCGCTAACTTCCGAGAAAACCCCTTCTAAAGCGGTAGTCAATGAAATAGGACCACCCCTCCGATGTCTGCTTTTATGCATAGCGCGCCGTAAGCTTCGGAACGCCCGAGATGCCCCCGCCAGGCCTGCGAAGCAGCATAGCTCCAATATCACTGCACAACGCTATAGCCACGTTTTCGAGGGGGTTCGTCTTCTTACAGAAGCGTGGCGTGAGCCAAAGTCAAGCTGAAATGCTGAACTTATGAAGTTATGAAGTGCTTGCAAAAAGGTTCATCCTCTTTGCAAACTGCTGTAGGCACTTGGGTGAATAAGCTGAGGAGCTAGACTCAGAGCTATGGACGCGCCTGCTGCATCGGTATTGCCGGACCTCAGCTGGGCCCTGATGACATGTGCTTGTTACTGTCTCCGCTGAGTTTCTTCACTACGTCTGCTGCATGTGTTTCTGAGTGCTCCCACAAATCCTCAAACTGCTCGTTTATTCGTCCGACGAGATCAATTCCGCTAGATCGTTCAGAGCCGTGAGCAACGATTTCGATTTGCGGTCCCCTGTAGGAGGGGATTTTCCTCCAATATATCCCTACTAGCATGGTGCCATCGAAATCGTATATATGATTTGTTGGAGCTGCATCATAGACTTTTACTTCAAGGTTGTGATTGTCTCTTTCTTCCAATCTAGAAGATATACGGCATAAGGTCTGAAGTTCCTCTAGGATCTCTACCTTAACCAAATCCGCGGGCTTCTCCATGGCTTCGGCCCTGTATTTCACTTGGTCAGAGTGCGGATCGAGTAACAACATTTGGACCCTAGAACCCTTCGATGCAGCTTCTTCGATGCGGTCCATGATTCCCCACCCGCCAAGATCTGTCCAGGTATCCAGGATTCTGATCCTTGGGGGTGGTGTGGTAGCGTCTTCCCGGTTGCTCTGCGCCTTCTCTACTACCTCGGAGAACTCTTTCCTTAGCAGTTCGGAATCTAACGCCTCGTGGATCCCTTCCAGACCAGCTCCACGGAACTGCTTCAGCAGCTTCAGACGATCATCTCGCTCTTCTATCACATGTCTGAGGCCGGTTTGCGCGTCTTCGGCAAACTCATCTTTCAGGTACTGCCGCTCTTCTGTAACCACAGATCTGAGGCCGTCTTTCGCATCCTCGACGAAGTCACCTCTCAGCCAGTATTCGTACGCACAACCGAGCAGTGCCGAGATAAGCGCTGCTATACCCAAGTCTCTTAAAATGTGGTTGGATGCCTCGCTCCACCAAGGGTCGTGCTCAGAGGCAGGGATAAATGATGCCAAGGTGATGAAGACCAATCCTACGATGAAGAGCCCTACGGCCAGAAATACGACCCTGTATCGATATATCCTGTGCCGTAGACGAGCCATCGGATTATCCTCGTTGTGGTTGGAACGTGGTTCCTCAGTCATTTCGCTCATGGTGAACCTCCAATCTACCGGTTCCAGGTATTTCGGTGAATAGGCGCCTACTCACTTACATCCTTTCGACCCATTGCGCTCGCCACTGCGGTGCTTCGAATGGTTCGCCGAAATATGCCCGTACCCTCTTGACCTTGCCATCCTCCAACTCCACTGTCTCGCAGGCATACACCCGCTCGCCGTCGTACTCAGAGCGATCAGTTCGGCAACACCGAGCTCTCCGCCAAGCTTAAAGCCATAGTCGATGATGTTGGGCCGGCCAGGATAATTCTGCAGTATGCTACGCCAATTGTGCTTGCCACGGATCCTTTCACTCGACTGGGGGTACTCCTCGACATAGTCGTCGTGCAGGTGATCTTCGATGGCATCCAGGTCTTGTCGAGCTAGCGCCTGAACATAGCGCTCCAGGGTGTTGCGGTTCCCTTCTTCAGACATGAGATCCCCCTGCCTTCCGCTCAGAGTTCGACGGGATAGCCCTCTTTCTCAAGCACCATGATGCCAAGGGAATAGACTTAGTGCTAGCTTTCGAGTTCCCGGGATATACGAGCTTCCGAGAATTTGGCACAGGCGAAGTTCGCAGAAGACCCCTTACACGCACTTCGTTCGCTGCATAAGTCCGTCTCGTTGGCCGCAGTAACTTGTGGCAGACCTCCTTCTAGGGACCTTCCACGAACCGGAGAACCTCGGTTGTGAAGAGGTCGGTCCCCGTGTCCATCGCCACGTGCCCTTGCCCAGCCATCACGACGATACAAGAGTCGGATAGCGTTTCCTTCACGGCCTCTGTGGCCTTCCTAAGGGCAGCCGGGCTCTCGCCTCCACTCAGCAGCAGCGTCGACACCCCAAGATCCCTGAACCGCTCCGGATCTAACCTGTAAGCCTTGCCCGCTCGC
>JBKPOM010000069.1:0-75770 GCA_046733115.1 Actinomycetota bacterium
GCGCCGCCGAGCTGGACCGCGAGCAAAGATTCCCCTACGGCATCGTCGCGGATATGGCCCGCCTCGGCCTGCTCGGACTGACGCTCCCCGAAGAGTACGGCGGCTCGGGCGGGGATTTCGTCGCCTACAACCTGGCGCTGGAGGAGATCTCACGCGCCGACACCTCGGTAGGGATCACGATGGAAGCCCACATCTCCCTCGGCTGCGCGCCGCTTGCAGCGTACGGTACCCAAGAACAGAAAGAGAAATATCTTACGAAGTGCGCGACTGGCGAGAGGCTCTGGGCGTTCGGCTTGACCGAGGAGGAGGCTGGAACGGACGCGGGCGGGACGAGGACGACGGCGGAGCTTACTGGCGGCGAGTGGGTCATCAACGGGTCCAAGAAGTGGATCACGAACTCAGGCACGGATATCACCGGCGGCGTCACGATCATAGCCAGGACGGGCACCCGCGAAAACGGCAAGCCGGAGCTAACCGCGATCATCGTCCCCCAGGACGTGCCGGGCTACACCCGGGGCCCGGCTTACGACAAATTGGGCTGGCGCGCCTCCGACCAGCACCCACTCTACTTCGAGGACTGCCGCGTCCCCGAGGAGAACCTTCTCGGCGAGCGTGGCAAAGGATTCAGGCAGTTCCTCGCGACCCTCGACGGGGGTAGGGTCGCAGTTGCTGCCCTCTCCGTAGGGCTCGCGCAGGCCTGCTTCGACGAGGCGCTGGCCCGGGCGAAAGAGAGGGAGCAGTTCGGGCGTTCGATCTCCGAGTTTCAGGCCACCCAGTTCAAGCTCGCCGACATGGCGATGGAGATAGAGCTCGCGCGCAACATGGTGCTCAAAGCCGCGTGGCTGAGAGATCAGGGCCGGTCCTTCGGGCGGGAGGCGAGCATGGCCAAGGTGTTTGCTTCCGAAGCCGCCAAGCGGGCCGCGGACGGGGCCGTCCAGATCTGGGGTGGCGAGGGCTTCATGGAGACGAGCGCGGTGGCCCGCTACTGGCGGCAGGTCAAGATCAACGAGATAGGCGAGGGGACCAGCGAGATCAACCGCCAGATCATCGCCCGCTCCCTACTCCAAGAGAGCGCCGAAGAGGCGAAGGCAAAGATGGTCGCGCATTAGCGTGGTGCTCTACGCCCTGAACCTCTTCGACCTTGCGGACAACGACCTGTACCGCCGGTACTCTCGCCGTTCTCCCGCAGCCGTGGGTAAGCACGGCGGAAAGGTCGTGGCCCTCGGGCGGCTGGATGGTGCGGTCGAAACGGATGTCGAGCCGCGGACGGTGATGGTGCTTGTCGAGTGTCCTTCACGCGAGGCTTTCGACGCTATCCTCGATGATTCCGAGCACGACGATCTCCACCCGCTGCGGGAGGACGAGACGCGTAACTATCTGTGGTGGACCTACGAGCGGCTGGAAGACTTACGCCCGCTATTTAGGTATCACGACGAGAACATTAGCTGCAGAGACCGGAACCCATGAGCAAGTTAAGGACCCTCGTGGATACGAAGAGCGAAGCCTTTGCCGAGAGCGCCGAGCGTTTTGCGGGGCTGATGGAGGAGCTGCGTGCGCACTCGGCGGAGGCTCGTCGCGGTGGGGGAGCGAAGGCCCAGAGGCGGCACCGGGAGCGGGGCAAGCTGCCAGTGCGCGTGAGGGCCGAACGCCTCCTCGACCCCGGCACGGCGTTCCTGGAGCTCTCGCCCCTGGCGGCCTTCGGGATGTACGACGGAAGGGTTCCGGCGGCCGGGATAATCACGGGGATCGGACGCGTCTCGGGGCGCGAGGTTATGGTGGTCGCCAACGACGCGACCGTGAAGGGCGGCACGTATTACCCGATGACGGTCAAAAAGCACTTGCGGGCGCAGGGGATAGCGGAGCAGAACTATCTGCCTTGCATCTACCTCGTCGATTCGGGGGGCGCGTTCCTGCCGTTGCAGGACGAGGTCTTCCCTGACCGCGAGCACTTCGGGCGCATCTTCTACAACCAGGCGAGGATGAGCGCCAAAGGTGTCCCCCAGGTCGCGGCAGTGATGGGAAGCTGCACGGCGGGCGGGGCCTACGTTCCAGCGATGAGCGACGAGGTAGTCATAGTCGAGGGGGAAGGTACGATCTTCCTCGGCGGACCCCCGCTCGTCAAGGCCGCCACTGGGGAAGAAGTCACGGCGGAAGAACTGGGCGGCGCCGACGTCCACACGCGCCGCTCTGGGGTAGCCGACCACTTCGCGAAGGACGACGAGCACGCCCTCGCGATAGTGCGTTCGATCGTCGAGAATCTGAACCGGGAAAAAAAGTTCCCCTGGACCATCGAGGAGCCCGAGGAACCGCTCTACGACCCGGCAGACCTCTACGGTGTCGTCCCTAGCGACTACAGGCAGGGCTACGATGTCAGGGAGGTCATCGCAAGGACGGTGGACGGCAGCCGCCTGCACGAGTTCAAGCCGCTCTACGGCGAGACGCTCGTGTGCGGGTTCGCCAGGATCATGGGCCACCCTGTAGGAATCCTGGCCAACAACGGCATCCTCTTCTCTGAGAGCGCCCTCAAGGGCGCGCATTTTATCGAGCTGTGCTGCTCCCGCGGCATCCCCCTCGTCTTTTTGCAGAACATCACGGGCTTCATGGTCGGCAAGGAGTATGAGGCCGGAGGCATCGCCAAGGACGGAGCCAAGTTGGTCATGGCGGTGGCCAACGCCAACGTCCCGAAGTTCACCGTGATCGTCGGCGGTTCCTTCGGCGCCGGCAACTACGGGATGTGCGGTCGCGCCTACTCCCCGCGCTTCCTCTGGATGTGGCCCAACGCCCGCATCAGCGTCATGGGTGGCCAACAGGCCGCGAATGTCCTCCTTACCGTGCAGGAAGAGAACCTGCGACGCGAGGACAAAGAGATGAGCAACACAGAGCGCGAAGACTTCAAAGCCCCGATCCTCGAAAAGTACGAGGACGAAGGCAACCCCTACCACTCGACCGCGAGGCTCTGGGACGACGGCGTCATCGATCCAGTCGACACTCGTATGGTCCTCGCCCTCGGCCTTTCTGTCGCCGCGAACGCGCCGCTGGAAGAGACGCGTTACGGCATTTTCAGGATGTAGAGTTTGTAGGCTACAGGCATCAGGTTTCAGGTATCAGGAAGGAGTCAGCGTGAGCCAAGTCCCAGCGAATATCGACACCGGTCGCAATGGAGTTCTCGTATCGTCGTACGAGGACGACCTGAAGCCTGACGCCTGAAACCTGATGCCTTACCAACACCTGCGCAGGACGGACGACAGAGTAGTGACGACAGTGACCCTGGCGCGTCCCGAGTCGCACAACGCGTTGAACGTCGGCCTGATCGAGGAGTTGACGAGCTGCTTCAAGGAGATCTCCAACGACGATAGGGTGCGTGCCGTAGTGCTGGCCGGCGAGGGACGCTCGTTCTGCGCCGGTGCGGACATCGGGTACATGCGGGAGACGGCCGACTTCACCTACGAGGACAACCTGGAGGACGCCAGACGGCTGGCCACGATGTTCTGGACGATTGATGAGTGCCCGAAGCCGCTAATTGCCAGGGTGCAGGGGGCTGCGATGGGGGGCGGGGCAGGCCTCGTCGCCACGGCGGACGTGGTCGTGGCGGACGAGGAGGCGCGGTTCGCCTTTACCGAGGTTCGTCTTGGCATCGCGCCGGCCACGATCGCGCCGTTCGTCGTGCGCAAGATCGGGGCCTCCCACGCGAGGTCGTTGTTCGTCACGGGAGAGCGCTTCGGCGCCGAACGGGCGCGGGAGATAGGGCTCGTCCACAACGTTGCCCCGCGAGACGAACTCGACGCGGCGGTCGAGGAGAAGGTTGGGGAGCTTTTGCAAGGGGGGCTGGTCGCGCAGGTAACGGTGAAGGCTTTGCTCCGCCGGCTGGAGACGACGGAGCCGATGGAGGCACCCGGCCTGACCTCGCGCGTTATCTCCGAGCTACGTACCGGCGAGGAGGGCCAGGAGGGGCTGGCCGCCTTCCTCGAGAAACGGGAGCCGGGCTGGAGAGCGGAGCGGTGAGCTTCGAAAGCCTCCTCATCGCCAACCGCGGCGAGATAGCGGTACGCCTAATCCGCTCCTGCCGCGAGCTCGGGATAAAGAGCATCGCGGTCTACTCGGAGGCGGACGAACACTCGATGCACCGCCGCCTCGCCGACGAGGCGTACCCCATCGGTCCTGCTCCGGCTCCCGAAAGCTACCTGAACGTCGCGCGGCTGGTCGAGGCGATCGAAAGGTCCGGGGCCGAAGCCGTGCATCCCGGCTACGGCTTCCTCTCCGAGAGCGCCGAGTTCGCCAGCGCCGTCGCTTCTGCCGGCGCGGTCTGGGTCGGGCCTCCGCCAGAGGCGATGGATGCCGTCGGCTACAAAGTGCGGGCGAAGGAGCTAGCGCGAAAGGCCGACGTGCCGACGATCCCCGGCTACGACGGGGAGGACGAGGGCGAGGAACGCCTCGCCGAGGAGGCACGCCGTATCGGCTTCCCCGTCCTGGTCAAGGCGAGCGCCGGAGGCGGGGGGCGCGGGATGCGAGCCGTCACACGTGAGGCAGATTTCGTCGAAGCGGTCAGGGGGGCGCGCCGGGAGGCAGAGGCGGCCTTCGGGAACGGGTCGGTGTTCCTCGAGAAGCTGGTCGAGGATCCACGCCACATCGAGGTACAAGTTATAGGTGACCAACAGGGAAACATTCTCCACCTCTTCGAGAGGGAGTGTTCCATCCAACGCCGTCACCAGAAAGTAGTGGAAGAGGCCCCGTCTCCGGCGCTCGACCCTGGCCTGCGCGAGTCGATCTGCGAGGCCGCAGTCCGCTTCGCCCGCGAGGCCGGCTACGCGAACGCCGGCACGGTCGAGTTCCTGCTCGACGGAGAAGATTTCTACTTCCTGGAAATGAACGCACGCCTCCAGGTCGAACACCCCGTGACCGAGCTCGTCACGGGCCTCGACCTCGTCCACCTCCAACTCGCCGTCGCGGCCGGTGAACCCCTCCCGCTAAGCCAAGACGAGGCAACCCTGCGGGGCAGCGCCATCGAAATGCGCATCTATGCCGAGGACGAAGGAGGAATGCCCTCGGGCGGGCTCCTCGAAGCCTTCTCGGTGCCCGAGGGCGCAGGAATCCGTAACGACGCCGGGTTCGAGGCGGGGGACGAGGTCCCGCTAAACTACGACGCGATGCTGGCGAAGCTAATAGTCTCCGCCTCCGACCGCCCGGCCGCCGTCCGTCGCCTGCGTCGGGCTCTCGCCGACTACGAGATCCTCGGTCCCTCCTCCAACCTTCCGCTCCTAACACGCATCGCACCTCACCTGGCGTTCGAGAACGGCGAGACCACGACCGGCTTCCTCGAGGAATACCATCTCACGGAGCCTCCGCCAACAGAGCCGGTGCCACGCGAAGCCCTGATCCTCGCCTCGGCGGCGGAGGTTTACAGCATCCCAACCTCCCCGGACCCGTTCGCCGCAGGCCCCTGGCGCCTGCTCGGCGCGACCACCCTCCACTACGACGAGCAAAGCGTAGAAGTAGAGCGCGTGGGATCTGCCCGTCTCCGCATAACCGCCGAAGGCGAAGAATCTACTGTCGAGGTGCTCTACTACGGCGATGCCCGCATCCGGGCCCTCGTCGATGAGGAACCGGTAGAGGCGGGGATAGTAGCGAACGCAGAAGAAACTCTGGTCTCCCTGCGCGGAGAGACGCACAAGCTCCGCAAGCCCACGCCGCCGGCGGTGGACGAAGCCGGCCCGGGCGCCGACGCTGCGGCGAGCCTTACGGCGCCGATGCCCGGTACGATCGTGAAGGTGCTCGTCGAGGAGGGGCAGGAGGTCGAGGAAGGGCAGCTCCTGCTCGTCCTCGAGGCCATGAAGATGGAGCAGCCGGTCTCGGCGCCCCACGCCGGGGTCGTCCGATCGCTCCCCTTCAAGGAGGGCTCTCTCGTCCCGGGAGGCGCCATACTCGTAGAGGTGAAGGAAGCCTAAGAATCACGACCCGCGGAAGAGGTGCGCCGATGCCGGATACGAACCTGCTGCTCTTCGTGACCGCTTCCCTGGCGCTCATCGTCGTGCCTGGGCCTGACCTGATCTACGTGCTCACCCGCGGCGTTTCGCAGGGCAGGGCCGCAGGACTGGTCTCGGCCATCGGGGTGCGCTCGGGCATCCAGGTGCACACGGCCTTCGCCGCCGCCGGGCTCTCGGCGATCCTCGCCCAGAGCGCCGTGGCGTTCTCGGTGGTGAAGTACGCCGGCGCCGCGTATCTGTTCTACCTGGGCGTCAGAACCATCTTGGAGAAGGAAAGCTTCTCCGCTCCCGAGCGCGCCGGACGGGCGAGGCTCTGGGTCGTCTTCCGGCAAGGCGTACTCTCGAACGTGCTCAACCCGAAGGTTGCCCTTTTCTTCCTGGCCTTCCTGCCGCAGTTCGTCGACCCGGCCGCGGGGACCCCGGGCTTGCAGATGCTCGGTTTCGGCTTCGCCTTCACCCTTATGGAGCTGGCGATCCTGAGCGTCGTCGCGCTCACTTCGGGGGTCCTCGGCGAGCGGCTTAGGAGCAACCCTCCTTTCGCGAGCGTCCTGCGCTGGCTGACGGGCAGCGTCCTCGTGGCGTTGGGCCTGCGCCTCGCCGTCCCCGAACGCCGGTAGTCATGAAAAGAGGACAGCGTCCAGAAAGCCAGAACGAGCGTTCATAGCCAGCTCCGGACACGTCGTCGGAGGTCCTGAAACCAGAAACCGGAAGCCTTGATCTGCGGAAGCGCCGCGTGCCGATCCGCCTTTGAAATTCTTGACACAAGTTTCGCGGACGCCTAAAATTGTATACAAGTGGTTCTCCGCAGGTTACGAACGGGGGTCTGTGTGGGGAGTGTTCTGCGGGATGCGGGGCAGGAGTCGGGGTCCGTCGGGGTTCTGGAGCGGTTGCGGGCTTTGATCCTGACGGGCGAGTACGGTCCCGACGAGCGGCTGGTCGAGGAGCAGCTGGCGGAGCGGCTCGGCGTGAGCCGGACGCCCGTGCGGCAGGCCCTCACTATGCTGGAGGCCGAGGGGCTCGTCGAGATCGCGCCTAATCGTGGGGCCGCGGTGTGCTCTTTCTCCACCGAGGACGTGTGGGACATCTACGACCTGCGGGCCGTGCTGGAGGGCCACGCCGCCAGGCGGGCGGCGGGACGGATAAAGGGGGGCGAGCTCGAACGCTTGAGGGAGCTGGCCGGTGAGATGGAGGGGCTCGCCGGCCGGTTCGACGACCACGAGGAGGAGATCCGGGCGCTCGTCAAATTCAACCAGGAGTTCCACGGGACCATAGTTGAGGCGAGCCGCAACCGGCGACTGAAGCGGCTCATCAACCGCACGGTGGAGATACCGCTCATGTTCAAGGCCTTCTTCTGGTACACGCCGCACGAGCGGGTCATCTCCAACCACTACCACCGTCAGATCCTTGAGGCGCTAGTGAGGGGCGACGCGGACAGAGCGGAGATCATCATGCGCGAGCACGTCTACGAGGGGCGCGACTTCGTCATAGGAGCCCTGAAGGAAGACATGAATGGCTGAGGGTGAAAACGGGCCGCGTCCCCTCGAAGGCGTGCGTGTCGTCGAGATGGGAAGCTTGCTCGCTGGCCCTTTCTGCGGCCAACTCCTCGCAGACTTCGGCGCCGAGGTCATCAAGGTCGAGCCACCGGGTAAGGGGGACCCCATGCGGGTCTGGGGAAGGCACCGCAAGGAGGGACGTACCCTCTGGTGGCCCATCATAGCCCGCAACAAGAAGTCCGTCACCCTGAATTTGCGGGAAGAGGAGGGGCAGGAATTGGCCCGTCGCCTTATTTCGAGAGCCGACGTGGTTGTCGAGAACTTCAGGCCAGGCACGCTGGAGCGATGGTGCCTCGGGTACGGGGATTTAAACAATCTCAACGCTGGTCTCGTCATGGTGCGGGTCTCGGGGTACGGGCAGACGGGGCCGTACAGGGACCAGGCGGGGTTCGGGTCCATCGGCGAAGCGATGGGCGGGATCAGGCACGTCACCGGCTTCCCCGACCGCCCGCCGCCGCGGGTGGGGATCAGCCTCGGCGACTCGCTCGCCGCGACCTTCGGGGCTTTGGGCGCCGTAACAGCTCTCTACAACCGCGAGGCGAACGGCGGCAAGGGTCAGATTGTGGACGTGGCTATCTACGAAGCCGTCCTCGCGCTCATGGAGAGCACCATCCCCGAGTACGTGCTAACCGGGCACATCAGGGGCCGCACCGGGGCTATTCTGCCGTTCGTAGCACCGTCTAACACCTACCCCACGAAAGAAGACGACTACGTCGTGATCGGGGCCAACGCCGACACCGTCTTTGGGAGGTTCGCCGGGGCCGTGGGACACCCCGAGTGGGCCGAGAGCGAAAAGTATGCGACCCACCACGCCCGCGGCGAAAACCAGGAAGAGCTAGACCACATGATCTCCGAATGGACGGGCCAACGGACCGCGGAAGAGGTGCTCGAGGCCATGAAAGAGGCGGGCGTCCCAGCCGGAAAGCTGTTCACCGCGGAAGACATGCTCTCCGACGAACAGTACGCCGCCAGGGGAAACATCGTCGAGGTCGAAGACCCCGACATAGGCCCTTTCCCCATGCAAAACGTCGTCCCCCGCCTCTCCGACACCCCAGGAGAAGTTCACTGGACCGGGCCGAAGTTGGGCCAGCACAACGATGAGGTATACCGGGAGGTGCTCGGGATGAGCGAAGAGGGCCTCGACGCCCTGCGGGAGCGGGGTATCGTCTGATGCGCATCGAGACAGTCGACGTAGGCCCCCGCGATGGCCTCCAGAACGAAGAGAAAACTCTAACCCCGGAGGTTCGGGCAGAGCTTTGCGAGAAGCTGGCTGCGACCGGCGTCCCGCGCGTCGAGGCCGTGAGCTTCGTCAACCCCAAACGCGTCCCCCAGATGGCTGGCGCTGAAGAGGTGATGACCACCATCCAGCGTTCCCCGCACACGAGCTACGCCGGCCTCGTTCTCAACGAAAAGGGCTACGAGCGGGCCATCGAAGCCGGGGTCGACGAAGTACGCTACGCCTTCCCCGTAACCGAGACCTTCGCCAAACGCAACCAGAACACCACGGTCGCAGACGCAACAGAGCTCGCCGCACGGCTTGTCGAAAGGGCGCGCCTCGACGGCGTGCGCGTCTCCATCACGCTCTCAGCCGCCTTCGGAGACCCCTTCGAGGGAAAGGTGGAGCCAGGACACGTGCTCGAGGTCGCCGGGCAGGTCGCCGCATCGGTCCCCGATGAGATCGTGCTGGCAGATACCATAGGAGTCGGTGTGCCCAGCCAGGTCCGCAACCTCGTTGAAGGCGTCGCGACACACGGCATCACGGTAGGCTGCCACTTCCACGACACCCGCAACACCGGCATCGCCAACGCCGCGGCCGCCGTCGAGGGCGGCGCCACGGTTCTCGACGCCTCCGTGGGCGGCACGGGCGGCTGCCCCTTCGCACCCCGCGCTACGGGCAATATCGCCACGGAAGACCTCGTCTACCTCCTGCACGGCATGGGCTACGAAACGGGAATAAACCTCGACGCCCTCATCGAAGTGGCCTCATGGCTAGCGCGGCAATTGGACAAAGAGCTACCCGGGCAGCTCTACAAGGCGGGAAATTTCGTGTAAGGCATTAGGCATCAGGCTTCAGCTGGTACGTCGGACGCGAACGGGAAAGGACGACCGGCATGACTCATCCAGATAGACAATCTGCAGGGTATGGCGTGAGCGACCTACCGCTTCGCCACCCACCAGAAAGCTGAAGGCTGATGCCTTCCAAGAAAGGGGCGACTATGTACAACGTTGCAGTCGACGTCGGGGGAACTTTCACCGACGTTCTGGTCTTCGACGAGAAGACGGGCAGGCTGACCGAGGGCAAGGTGCTCTCGACTCCGGAAGACCCTTCGAAGGGGGTGGTCGAGGGGATAGAGGCGGTGTGCGAGAAGGTCGGGATCTCGTTCCCCGACCTGCATTTGTTCTTCCACGGCACTACAGTTGTGACGAACATGATCCTGATGAACACAGGCTCACGGGTCGGCCTGCTTACGACGAAGGGGCACAAGCAAATTTTGCACCTGGCACGCGCCTGGACTCCGGGCCCGCTCTATGGCTGGATGGCCCTCCAGAAACCGGACCCTCCCGCCGACCCGACGGACACCGTCGGCATCTCGGAACGTATTACCGCCTCTGGCGATGTGCTGGAAGAGCTAGACGAGGACGAGGTGCGCGAGGCGGTTGACAGGCTGGTTGGCCGCGGCGTCGAGTCGCTCGCGATCGGTTTTTTGAACTCGTACGTGAACCCCGCCCACGAGCGGCGCGCACGGGACATTGTGCGCGAGGCTCATCCTGAGCTCTCTGTCTCCATCTCGGCGGACATCGGGCAGGAGTATGGGGAGTACGAGCGGACGCTGACGACGGTCGTCAACACGGCGGTGCAGCCGCGCACGATACTTTACATGCGGAACTTCGAGGGGTCCATCGACGAGAAGCGGTTCGGCGGGACGCTCTCCATCGTCCGCTCCGACGGCGGGGCTATGAGCACGGAGGCGGTGGCGGAGAGCCCAATCCAGATAGCTCTGTCGGGACCCTCGGGCGGCGTCACCGGCTCGGCGTACCTGGCGCGCGAGATCGGGGTACCCGACATCCTGACCTTCGACATGGGCGGGACCTCAACCGATGTTTCGCTGTGCCGCAATGGCGAGACGCCGGTCAGGCGCGACATCCAGCTCGGGTACTTCCAGTTCAAGTCGCCGGCCGTGGATGTGCACAGCGTCGGCGCGGGCGGGGGTTCGAAAGCTTTCGTCTCCGCGAGCGGCGCCCTGCAGGTAGGTCCAGCGAGCGCCGGCGCCGACCCCGGACCTGCGGCCTACGGTCGCGGCGGCGAAGCCCCAACCGTGACCGACGCCAACGTGGTGTTGCACCGCATTCCGCCAGGCGTGGCGCTTGGAGGCACGCTGGAGATGGACGAGGAGGCCGCGCGTAAGGCCGTCGAGACGATCGCCGAGCAGCTCGGGATGGGGGCCGAGGAGGCGGCTGAGGCCATTCTGGAGATCGTCAACGAGAACATGCACGCGGCGCTTCGCGTCGTCAGCGTCGAGCGCGGGCACGACCCCAGGAACTTCGGGCTCGTCGCTTTCGGCGGGGCCGGACCCATGCACGCGAACGCGCTGGGGCGTCTGATCCGGTCCCGCTCCGTCATCGTACCCCCGACCCCGGGCGTGATGAGCGCGTTCGGCTTTCTCACCTCGGACATCCAGAACGAGTTCCCCGAGACGTACCTCCGCGTCGCCGAGGAGACCCCGGCCTCCGAACTGAAGGAGACTATAGAGGGCCTGATCTCACACGCCGACGAGTGGCTCGAAGGCGAAGGGGTCTCGGAAGGCGACAAGCGGTTCGACCTGTACGCCGACTGCCGCTACTACCTGCAGAACATCCAGATCCCATGCGCCTTCGAACTGGAAGAGCTGCAAGACGGCGACAGCGCCTTCCTGCGCGAACGGTTCGAGGAGGCGCACAGGCAGCGTTACAACTTCGACCTGCCAGACTCGCCGCTGGAGATCGCCACTGTCCGCGTCGTCGGACGCGGAACTATAAAGGGCGTGAGCCTGCTGGAGAGCGAGGATGGGGCCGGGGAGGACGCCTCCGGAGCGGTTACGCGCAACGAGCAGGTCTATTTCGACGGCGGGTGGATGGAGACCCCGATCTACGACCGCAGCAAGCTGAGCCCGGGAAACATCGTCGCGGGTCCCGCGATCGTGGTGCAGGACGACACGACGACGGTAATTGAGCCCGGCTACGCTGGTGCTGTGGACCACTTCGGGAACATCCTGATCGAGGAGGCATAGAGAGAGATGGTGCTGCAGGCCGAGCCGGACTTCGTCCGGGAACACGACATAGACCACGTCACCCTCGACATCATCGAGAACGCCCTGAAGAATATCCGCCACGAGATGGACCGCGTGCTCGTCACCATCGCCGTGAGCCCCGTCATCCGCGAGCAGGCCGACGAGTTTCCCCTCATAGCCGATCGCAAAGGCCGCATGGTCGTCGGCCAGTTCGGGAGCCCCGTGGATACGATCCTCGACAACTCCCCCTACACCGTCGAGGACCTCAAGGACGGCGACGTGATTGCCCTGAACGACCCCTACATGATGGAGGGGAGCACTTCTCACCTCCCTGACATCCTGCTGGTGCGTCCCATCTTCTACGAGGACGACCACATCGGCTACGCGCTGCAGTGGGGCAACCTGATGGACGTCGGCGGCTCGACCGCTGGGTCCATCCCGATCGACGCCCGCTCCATCTACGAAGAAGGCGTGAGAATGCCGCCGGTCAAGCTCTACGACGGCGGCATTCTCAACGAGGAAGTCCTGCGCTTCTTCTGCCACAATTCGCGCACTCCGCGCGAGACCCGCGCCGACGTCATGGCGATCGCCGCGGGGACTGCCGCGGGGGCCCAGCGGGTCAAGGACATCTGCGACCGCTTCGGCAAGGACACGTATCTGGAGGCGTGTGACGCGCTTCTGGCGCGGACGCGGACGAGCATCATCAATTTGATCCGTCAGCTTATCCCCGAGGGAGAGCGCTTCGAGTTCGAGGACTACACCGACGACGATGGTCTCGGCAACGGACCCATAAAGCTCAGGCTCGCGATGTGGCGCGAGGGCGACACGCTGCACCTCGACTGGACGGGCACCGACGCCCAGGTCCCTGGACCGGTCAACTTCCTGCTCAACAAAGAGATGTTCCAGATGTTCGCTGGGGTCTTCCTGATCTCCGCCGTGGACCCGACGATCCTATTCAACGACGGCTACGCCGACATCATCAAGGTCAACATCCCAGACGGCAGCGTCCTGCGGCCCAAGGAGCCAGCGCCACTCAGCAACCGCCTCGTCGTCATGGCCCGCCAGTTCGACGTGCTCGGTGGCGTCTACGCCAAGGCCATCGGCTTCAACGTCTCCGGCTCCTACGGAACGAGCCCGAACTTCGTCTACTCGGGGGTCAAGGAGGACGGTGAGCCGTTCCAGACCATGGAGATCCTTTACGGTGGCATACCGGCCATCCCCGGCAAGGACGGCCTCGATGGGCACTCCTGGTGGCCCGAGTTTTTGGCCGTACCAGCGGAGTACATGGAGACGTACTACCCCATGATCGTGGAGGAGTACTCGGCCCGCAAAGACTCCTGCGGCGCCGGCCAGTTCCGTGGCGGCTGTGGCATAAAGAAGGTCTACCGCTTCCTCTCCGACGGCCGCATCACCTACCAGGACGACCGCCACCACACCTACCCCTACGGCGTGGACGGCGGCAAGCCCGGTGCCGCCTCGAAGAAGACTCTCATCAGGGCGGACGGAGAAGAGGTCGAGATGCCGGCCAAGGTTCGCGACGTGCCCGTCTTCGAGGGCGACCGCCTCGTCTTCGAGACCGCTGGCGGCGGCGGCGTCGGCGACCCGCTGGAACGTGACCCGGAAGCCGTCGCCAAAGACGTGCGTTGGAGCCTCCTGAGTTCCGAGGCCGCCGAGAACCTCTATGGCGTCATGCTCTCCGATGACGGGTCCGTCGACGCGGGGGCCACAGTTTCCAGGCGAGAGGGGATAAGGAGCAGGCGCGGGGAGTCGCCAGACTTCGATCGCGGGGACCTCCCGCCCCTGGAAGAGCAGCGGCGTATGATCGCCGAGACCCGCCGCGCGTTCAATGAGTGGCTCTCCGGCGAACTCGGCAAAGCGCGGGCCAACGGAGGATAGAGCCTTGGCACACTTACAAGGATTCGGCGGTCGGGGTGGCTTCGGCCGCCGTCCCGCCCTCGTCGTCATAGACATGACCCTGGGGTTCACAGACCCGGAATCTCCCCTGGCCTGCGACCTCGAAGATCCAATATCCCAAATCCAGAAGCTTTTGACTGCCGCCCGACAAGCAGAGCTTCCCGTCGTCTACCACCGTTGCCTACCGCGAGTCGGATAAGCTCACGGCCGCCGCTTTTATTGATAAGGTCCCGGTGCTTCTCATTCTTGAAGCCGGAACCCGCTGGGCAGAGATCGACCCCCGCATAGCTCCCCGCAAAACGGAGCCCGTCCTCAACAAGCTCTTCGCCTCCGGCTTCTTCGGCACGGGCCTCTCCAGCCTCCTCACCGCCGCCGGGGTCGATGCCCTCATCATCACCGGAGCATCCACGTCGGGATGTGTCAGGGCGACGGCCGTCGAGGCCCTGCAGTACGGCTTCAGGCCCGTGGTCCCGCGTGAGGCCGTGGGGGATCGCAACCCCCAAGCCCACGAGGCGAACCTCTACGACGTAGACGCCAAGTACGGCGACGTTGTATCGGTCGAGGATACGACCGATTATCTGCAGGAGCTCGGCACGGCGCACGCTCGTTGAGCGGGGTCAGAACGTCGCGCTAATCGTCTAAGTAGAGCCAGAAGGAGAAGAGGCGCGTCATGCGCGACATAACTATGTAGGTCATCGTCGTAACCATGATTAGGGTGAAAACGAGCGTACGGATCACGCCCGGAAGGCCGGCGAGCAACGGTTGGGTCAAAGCGAAGATCAAAGTCGCTAGAGGAAACACGGCGATCCAGGTGACGACGGCCATCTTGTAGCGCGGCGGCGCGGGTTCGCCGGGCCGCGAGGGCAGCGTGAACCACGTCTCCAGCCCGGTCAGGACCCGCACGTTCTCCTCGTGGACGAGGGGCTTTACCTGGCGCAGCCACGCGTGGCGTTCTTCTGACCCTTCCCAGCGTTTGAGGTTGCTCGCGTGGTCGAACTTGAAGACGATCTGAAACTCGTCGTCATCGTCGTCGCGGGGCCTGATGACGTTCGACCCAAGGTAGCCAGGAAACTCCGCAGCCGCACCGAGAATGCCCGAGACCCAATCCTCGAACTCCTGCTCCTTCCCCGATTTCACGCGGCGTGAAGCGACCGTCGTTACGGGCGGGTCTTCGTCGGTGCTACCAGTCTATTCCAGAAAATCGCTCAAGTGATCCGCTCCAGGTAGTTCGTGGTATCCGCCCCACATTAAAGACTAAGCGGTCCTGGTCGACTACCCCGGAAGATGGGCAACGCGAACCCCATGGAGCGGCCCGCCACAGGCTCCTTTCCGCGGAGCACGCGCAGGGTCACGCGATCAGAGCACGCGCAGGGTCACGCGATCAGGCTCGGGATCTTGACGCTGGTCGGCATGGGCATGAACATACGGGGCCGGAGTCGGACGAGCTAGAAGGGTAGGCGGGTTATGGACGTAAAGGCGGCAGTGGCCTTCGGGGCGGGCGAACCGTTGAGGATCGAGACCGTCGAGTTGGAGGGGCCGCGAGAGGGAGAGGTGCTGGTGGAGATCGGGGCCACCGGCGTCTGCCACACGGACGAGTTCACGCTCTCGGGCGCCGACCCCGAGGGGCTCTTCCCTTCGGTGCTGGGTCACGAGGGGGCCGGGGTGGTCGTCGAGGTAGGACTGGGGGTGACGAGCGTCGCCGAGGGAGATCACGTGATCCCCCTCTACACTCCGGAGTGTCGTCAGTGCAAATCCTGCCTGAGCCGCAAGACGAACCTGTGCACGGCGATCCGCTCTACGCAGGGCCAAGGGCTCATGCCCGACGGCACGACCCGGCTCTCCCTGAACGATGACCCGCTCTACCACTATATGGGCACCTCGACCTTCGCCAGCCACGCCGTCCTCCCTGAGATAGCAGTGGCCAAGATCCGCGAGGACGCTCCGTTCGACAAGGTCTGCTACATCGGCTGTGGCGTCACGACCGGCATTGGGGCCGTGATCTACACTGCGGGCGTCGAGCCGGGCTCGAACGTGGTGGTCTTCGGCCTGGGCGGCATAGGCCTGAACGTGGTCCAGGGCGCGAAGATGGTTGGGGCCGACAAGATCGTCGGCGTCGACCTCAACCCGGCCAAGAAGGACCTCGCCGAGAAGTTTGGCATGACCCACTTCGTCAACCCGGACGAGGTCGAGGGGGACCTGGTCCCCTACCTGATCGACCTGACTGGCGGCGGGGCAGACTATTCCTTCGAGTGCATCGGCAACGTGAACGTCATGCGCCAGGCCTTGGAGTGCGCCCACAGAGGCTGGGGGGTCTCGGTGATTATCGGCGTGGCGGGCTCTGGACAGGAGATCTCCACGCGGCCCTTCCAGCTCGTGACCGGGAGGGTGTGGAAGGGCAGCGCCTTCGGAGGCGCGAGGGGCAGGACTGACGTGCCGAAGATCGTCGACTGGTACATGGAGGGCAAGATCAACATAGACGATCTCATAACCCACACGATGCCGCTGGAGGAGATCAACACCGCCTTCAACTTGATACATAGCGGCGAGTCCATCCGCAGCGTCGTAAAGTTCTAGAGAGGTTCTAGATATAAGGTCTTGCCGATTGGTCGCGAGAGGTTTGAGAGAGGGGCTATGACTGACTTGAATACCCTGGGAGAGCACGCCTGCTATGAGGGAACCGTCTCTTTCTGCGAGCACTACTCTTCCGCGTGCGACGCCGCGATGCGTTTTGCCGCCTACGTTCCGCCGCAGGCCGCCGAGAGACCGGTCCCCGTACTCTACTACCTCGCCGGCCTCACCTCCACAGAGGAGACTTTTATGACTAAGGGTGGGGCCCAGCGCCTCGCCGCGGAACACGGCCTGATGCTCGTGGCTCCAGACACCAGCCCGCGTGGCCTTGGGTTGCCGGCCGAGGACGATGACTACGACTTCGGCACCGGCGCCGGCTTCTACCTCGACGCGACCACCGAACCCTTCTCGCGCCACTACAACATGGGTACCTACGTCACGCACGAACTGCCGCAAGTCGTGGCAGAGCACTTCCCCGCTTCGGACGCCAGGGGCATCTTCGGACACTCCATGGGCGGGCACGGTGCCTTGACGCTGGCGCTAAAGAACCCCGACCTGTACGCTTCGGTATCGGCCTTCGCCCCGGTCTCGGCCCCGATCCGCGTCCCGTGGGGAAAGAAGGCGTTCTCGGGATATATCGGGCCAGACGAAGAGACGTGGCGTGAGCACGACGCCAGCGAGCTGGTGCGCCAGTCACCCTTCACCGATGGGCGGACCATACTGGTAGACCAGGGGACCGCGGACGAGTTCCTCGAAGAACAACTCTACCCCGAGGTCTTCGAGAAAGCGTGCCACGAGGCGGGACAGCCGCTGACCATGCGGTGGCAAAACGGCTACGATCACGGCTACTATTTCATCTCCACCTTCATGGAGGACCACATCAAGCACCACGCGAAGACCCTCACCAATTCGGTCTAGGATCATCTCAGAAGAGCGGACCGCGCAGATTTCTGGAGCATCGAGGGGAGCTAGATGACAACTACGGGCGATGGTGCAACCTTTACCCTGACGCATCTGGAGGGAGCACTTTCCGGGGAAGGGTACCCGGCGGACGGCTTGATGGGGCTGGACCCGGCCGACGGTCGTCCCCTGCTCGCCCGCTACGATATTGAGAAGGCCACCCGCACCTTGACCACCGAATCCATGGCGCGGCGCCGCGCCGGCGGCCTGTGGCGCTGGAAGGAACTGCTACCCATGAGGGACCGAAACAACATCGTGTACCTGGGTGAAGGGGACACGCCGCTTCTGCCTCAACTACGGCTCGGCGGAGCGCTCGGAGTTCCGCGTCTTGCCACCAAGGCGGAGGGCCTGAACCCGACAGGCTCGTTCAAAGCGCGGGGTATGGCCGTCGCCGTCTCCCGGGCCGTGGAGCTGGGCGCGACCGCGTTCATCGCGCCTTCGGCAGGGAACGCGGCGGGTGCGCTCGCCGCCTACGGGGCGGCCGCAGGAGCGCGGGTCACCGTGCTGACGCCCGTGGACGCTACATCGGCTAACCAGCAGGAAGTGCTCGCGATGGGGGCGCGTCTGATCCTGGTGCGAGGTCTTATCTCCGACTGCGGCAAGATCTCGACCGCCCTCGCAGGCAAAATCAACGCCTTCGACGTGAGCACGCTGAAGTAGCCCTACCGCGTCGAAGGCAAGAAAACCATGGGCTTCGAGCTCGCAGAACAACACGGTTGGCGCCTACCCGATGTGATCGTCTACCCAACCGGCGGGGGCACCGGCCTCGTCGGCATGTGGAAGGCCTTCGACGAACTGGAAGCACTCGGCCTGATAGGCCCCGACCGCCCCAGGATGGTAAGCGTGCAATCTGAAGGCTGCGCCCCCATCGTCA
Organism: Actinomycetota bacterium; assembly: GCA_046733115.1. GTDB lineage: Bacteria > Actinomycetota > Rubrobacteria > Rubrobacterales > Rubrobacteraceae > Rubrobacter_D. The sequence continues at coordinate 18,119 of JBKPOM010000069.1, forward strand.
GGGCTTTCGAGAGGGGAGAGCGTTTCGCAGAACCCTGGCAGAACGCCAGCACCCGCGCTTCCGGCATCAGGGTCCCCTCCGCTGTCGGGGACTTCTTGATCCTGGACGCTTTGAGAGAGTCAGGCGGCACCGCCGTTGCCGTCCCCGAAGACGCCATCTCCGAGATGCAGAAGTTCGCCGGACGCCTCGGGGCCGGCTACGTTAGCCCCGAATCCGCCGCAGCCCTCGCCGCCGAATCGTTACTTCGCGAGAGGGGAGAGGTCGCCCACGACGAAGAGGTGGTCGTCTTCGACTGCGGCATCGGACAAAAATACCCGCCGCCACAGGACCTCCCCGACCCTCTCATCGTCGACCCCGACGACCTCGACATCGACGCGCTAGCAAGCAGCTTTGGCCACCATGGCTCCCATTAGGAGGATCCGTGTACGGGTGGGTTCACGAAGCGCCCACTCCCAACACCTACACGTAGCGCCGTCCGGACCCGCGGTAGGCCAAGTACGCTTCATAGGAGGCCTGCACGAAAGGCCCGAGTGTCACGAGGGCCATGACGGGCACGAGCAGGAACCCTACGAGAACCGCCATGAGCGCGAACGTGCTCGACCACCCGACGAAGATCGCGGCGAGCCAGACCGTCTGGTAGAGAACCGATCTCATCGCGTGGGCCGCCACCGTTGGCGAGTCGTCCCTGTAAACCACCCAGATCACAAACGCCGCAACAGGCCCCAAAAATCCCGTGAAGATGTTCAGGAAAGTGGTCAGATGGGCCAGCACCGACCATGTCCGCTCGCCCTCGAGGCTCATCACGGTGGGGGCCCGTCTGCCAATGGGCGGATCGTACTCGCGCTGGATCCCGTAGTTCGTCGCGTCAACCTTCATAGAGTCTCCTCTCGTGGCTAACCGCGTATACGCCACCGTGGGCCCAAAGTTTCGTCCCCGATCCCGTCCATTACCACAAATCTCTTTTCGTTTGCACTCCCGTGGGCGATAATACCCGCATCTCGCAAAGCGTATGGAGGCAGTCACATATGTGGCACGAGCATATATAATTAACGTGTGTGCAATAGAAAGGGGTACAGGTTGACTGAGGAGTCGCAGAGCACGGGCAACGGCCGGGGTCCGATAGCCACCGGGGTGGAGAGCCTATCGATCACGGACAACCGGACGGGCGAGAGCTATGAGGTCGAGATCAAGGACGGCACGGTCCGGGCGATGGACTTCAGGCAGATCAAGGTCGACGAAGAAGACTTCGGCCTGATGACCTACGATCCCGGTTACTCAAACACGGCAAGTTGCAGGAGCGCCATAACGTACATCGATGGGGAAAAGGGGATCTTGGAGCACAGGGGCATGCCCATAGAGCAGTTGTGCGAGCACTCCTCATACCTCGAGGTAGCCTACCTGCTCAACTACGGCAAGCTCCCCACCGAGGAAGAGCTTAACCGCTGGACCTACGACATAACTCACCACACCTACGTGCACGAGAATATCAAGAACTTCATAAACGGTTTTCGGCACGACGCGAACCCGATGGGGATGTTGCAAGCCTCCGTCGGTGCCCTCTCCACCTTCTACCCCGAGGCGCAGGACATAGACGACGAGTACCAGCGGCACGTCTCCGCGGTGCGCCTCATCGCCAAGATGCCGACCCTCGCCGCCTTCTCCTACCGCCACAGCCTCGGGCTTCCCTACGTCTACCCTGACAACGATCTATCCTACGCGGGCAACTTCCTCTCGATGCTCTTCAAGATGGCCGAGCCCAAGTACGAGCCCGACCCGCGCCTGGAGAAGGCACTCGACGTGCTCTTCGTCCTGCACGCCGACCACGAGCAGAACTGTTCCGCAGCGGCCGTCAGGGTCGTCGGGTCTTCGAGGGTGGATCCCTTCTCGGCCATAGCGGCCGGCTGCGCCGGTCTTTATGGCCCGCTGCACGGCGGAGCCAACGTCGCCGTGTTGAGGATGCTCGAGAGGATAGGGAACACGGACAACATCCCGGACTTCCTCGAGAGCGTCAAGCGGGGCGACGAGCGGCTCATGGGCTTTGGGCACAGGGTGTACAAAAACTATGACCCGCGCGCTAGGATCATTCGCAGCCACGTCGACGAGGTACTGGAGGCCACCAACAAGGAGAGCCCGCTCCTGGATATCGCCATCGAGCTCGAAAAGCGCGCGCTGGACGACGACTACTTCACCAGCCGCAAGCTTTACCCCAACGTGGACTTCTACTCGGGCCTCATCTACGAAGCCCTCGGGATACCTACCGACGCCTTCACCGTCATGTTCGCCATACCCCGCACCTCCGGCTGGATGGCGCAGTGGATGGAGATGCTCCACGATCCCGAACTGAAGATAGCCCGTCCGCGCCAGATCTACACGGGCCCCCGCGACGTGGGCTACGTACCTATAGGCGAGCGCTAATCAGGTAGTCAGCATTTCAGCTGGTCAGCCGTCAGCTTCCCCGGCGGCTGGCAGCTCGTTCTGTCCGTTCTCCGAACCGTTTACGCTGGTACCTGGCCGGGAATCGCGTAGGACCAACGCTCTCAAAGACTGCTGACTTGCTAATAAGCTGAAGTGCCGACCTGCTGGCGGCTCTACGAGCCTCCGAGCACGGTGTCGTACAGCCTGCGCTGGCGTACTAGGGCTTTGCGGTAGATCTCGTGCCGGTCGGGGTTGGACTCGAAGGTTTCGCCGGGCGGCACTTTTGTGGCTTCGATCTCGGGTCCTCCAAGCGCCTGCAGCGCGATCAGGGCTGCACCGCGGCTTGAGGCTTCTTTGACACCCGAGAGCGTGATTGGTTTGCCCAGGGTGTCGGACATTATTTGCGTCCACGTCGGTGAGTGGATGAGGCCGCCGCCGCTGGCGATGACCTCCTTTTCGCCGGGGGAGGCGATCTCGAGCATCTCTGCGATAATCGCGAACCTGAAGGCCACGGCCTCCATGGCTGCGCGTAGGATCTCGATGGGTTTGCTGCTCATGGAGAGCCCGCCTACGGTCCCGTTGGCCAGGTCGGCCCATCCCGGTCCACGCTCCCCGGCGAGCAAAGGCAGGAACGTGAGGCCGTGCGAGTCAGGTTTCATTTCGGACAGCAACTCTTCCGTCTCTTGTGGGTCGGGGAGGCGTAGCGTGTTGCGCAGCCATTCGATCAGGTTGCCACCGTCAGAGAGGGCTCCTCCCATTACGTAGTGTTCGGCGTCGGCACTGTAGCACCACGGGCCGTCCGGTATCTCGACCGCATCCGCCTTCCACAACACCCGCATCGCGCCGCTCGTCCCGACCATGAGCGCGAGCCGGTCGCTCCCCGTGCACCCGCTCCCGACGTTCGAGCAGGCGCCGTCGCCCACCGCGGGAAACCAGGGCACGTCGCGCAGGGCCGGCCAACGCTCGGCCCACTCCCCGGCAAGACCGCGCCAGGACTCATCCGAGATGGAAGTGAGCTGCGCTTCCTCTATGGGCAGGGCCTCCAGGATCTCCCGGTCCCAGCAATTCTTGTTCTGGTCGAAGAGGCCGGTGGCCGAGGCCATCGACGTGCTCACCCCGTACGGCTTCCCGAAGAAACGGGCGTAGAAATAGTCGGCGGGAGAGACCCAACGTTCGGCGTTTTCGAAGGCGTCGGGCATCGCCTGTTTCGACCATAGGAGCTTGGCCGGCCAGTAGCTGGAGTGGAGCACGCAACCCGTACGCTGGTGGTAGGTTCTCTCGTCCACTCTCTCGCGCAGATCGGAGGCTGACTTTGCCGCGCGGCGGTCGGCCCAGGTCAGGATCGGGGTCGTGGGACGACCGTCGCGATCTATGCCGAGGACCGAGTGCCAGAAGGTGCTCATGGCGACGCCGGAGATCTCCGCGTCTTCTGCTTTGCGGATTGCGCCGTCTACGGCGCAGGCGACGAGGTCGAGAAGCTCGTCGGCGTCTTTGGACGCGCCGCCGTCGGGGGTGTACTCGAACTCGTAGTCGAGCTTGACCTCGGTGCCCTCCAACTCCTCGCCCGAGCCGTCGTAGAGCCCCCCCCTCACCGACGAGGAGCCCACGTCTATAGAGAGAATTCTTGCGTCCTGCCAATCCCCAGTATCCACGCCCCACCTTCCCAAAAGTCGAGCCTTCCCGGTAGTTTAACAAGCCGCGCCATCAAACAATTCGTGTGACGTTCCATGTTTACCGGCGACGCTGGCGAGGGTACCGAGGTCATTAACAACCGGACGCTTATCGAGGAGGAGACGTGGCCAGCGAAGACAGGTTGAGGGAACTCGAGGAGAAATACGAGGACTACAAGGTCTACGACAACCAGGGAGAGAAGATCGGGAAGGTCGACGATCTCTTCGTCGACGAGTCCGACCGCGAGGAATACATCGGCGTCAAGATGGGATTTTTCGGCATGAAGTCGACCCTGATCCCGATGCACATCGTTCGCGTGAACGAGGGCGAGAGGAGCATAGAGGTCTCCGACTCCAAGGACCACGTCAAGAGCGCCCCGAGCTTCGACGACGACGAGGACATCACCCCCGACTACGAGGACCACATCCGCAGCTACTTCGGCCTCGAATCCCTCGGCACCACAGAAGGAGGCTACGGCGCGAACTCGGGCACCGACGACCACGACGCCGACGACGATACCAAGGAGTACGAGGATCATTCTTCCGTGGATTCAGAAGAACGCGCGGAATCGAGCACCGAAACCGCTGGGGAGTCGCCCGAGTACGGAGGTTTCAGAAAATCCTCGGAGATTGGATCTTCCTTCGGCAGCACGACTTCCTCCGTCGACGAGGCCACCGGTAATGCGCCGACCACGCGTGAGACGGACGAGACCGAGACCTTCCGCGAGCGCGGACGCACCAAGATCCGCCGCCGCGTGATACGCGAGGAGATCATCGAAGAAGACGACCCGGACGACCGCAGCTTGTAGGGGCGGTTCGCGAACCGCTCAGATACGAACCGCGGCTACTTCGGGTAGGGCGGCCAGATGCCGTCCGGAAGGAGGACCCCGGTAGATGCCTCGACCGCGTAGGCCCACGCCGGGATGACCGCCCCTTCATCTGTCTCGACGGGTAGCAAAACGCGCCGGTAGTGGCTCGACGCGTCCGCCGGGTCGAACCCTTCTAGGAGGTCGATCGCTGGGAGGCGCGACCCCGGGTCGTCGAAAAAGAAGATCTCCCCGAAGGCGCGAGGGCCTTCCAGAGGCACCAAATGCTCACGGCTCAGACGGCCCTGCGCTTCGGCGTCTCTGGCAAAATCGCCCGTGCCGAAGGCGCGGATTGACTCCTTGGGGACGACCAGCGCGGGATAGTGGAAAAGCGGAAGATCGTATAGCTTCCCGCGCACGGCAGCCTCCTCGACGCGCAAGGCGCCGCTGCAGTAGCGATCGTGATTGCGCTCGCCACGCTTCAACGTACCGTAGAAAAACATGATCAGCATCTCAGCACTTCAGCCGGTCAGCGTGTCAGTAGGACGCTTCGCGCCGGTTGGCGGTTCGGTCATGCTACGGGCGTTGGCCAAGCGACGAAGCGAGGCTTCCGTACGAGCGGAGCCGAAGTGCTGACCGGCCCATCAACGAACCAGCGACGCATAATCCACTTTTATGCAGCGGTCCATGACGACCGTCAGGCCGCGCTCTGTGGCGTAGGCCGCCGCCTCGTCGTCGATGACGCCCGATTGCAACCACAGCACTTTCGCGCCGGCTGCCACGGCGTCTGTGGCGACGGGCATGACCATCTCGCTGCGCCGGAAAACGTCCACGATGTCGACCGTCGTGGGGATGTCCGCCACAGATCCGTACGGCTCTTCACCGAGGATAGGACCCTTGAGGTTGGGGTTGACGGGAAAGATCTTATATCCGTAGCCTTGCAGAGCGGCCGCGATCGCGTTGCTCGTGCGGTAAGGCCTGTCGGAGAGCCCGACCACCGCCACGGTTCGCGCCCGGTTCAAGAGGTCCCTGATCTCCTGCTTATCGGGATTCGCGTGCATGCCGTCCTCCTTCTAGGATGTCGCAGCGATTCGCAGAGGTATCGATCCTCTACGTACCGCGCTTTCAGCGTTCAGCTCGCAGCAAGGACAAAACGCAGATGGCTGACCGCTGATAGCTTGCAAAGGGACCTAGCCCCCATGCGGATTGCTCTCAGGCCGGGATGTTACCCGATCTCCAGGCCTAAAGGGACGAGCGCGCACTCTTTGCCTTTGGCGTCGACCATCACGTCGGCATCCCTGCCGTCGAGCTCCCCGAGCAGCGCTTGCCAGTCTGTGTACTCCACAAAATAGGCGTGCGCGCCAGGCCGTTTGGCCGGGTCCTGACTAGAGAGGTGGAGCTTGGGACGCGCCTCCCGCGATTCCCACGTGGGCAGGGCCAGATCCAGCGCCTCTTTCAACGTGAGGCCGCCGGGATTCAAACCGTGGTGGAAAGCGTCCGCGAACGCCGGGATGCCGAGGGCGCGAGCCGCCCCGACGACCTCGGCAATGGTCCAAACGCGCTCGTCGTTCTCCAGGGCAAGGTAGCGCAAGATCTCCGCCTCCTTTTTCATAGCCTCTACGAAACGCGCAGTGCTCGCCTGCTTGTCCGCGTGGGCGCCTCCCATGTGCAATACGGCCACGCTGTCGGGGTTGCCGAGGAGTTCGAACACGCGGGCGACGTAGTGGAGTTCCTTCAGGCTGCGCTCGACCACCTCAGGTCTTGGGCTGCCGGGGTTGATGTATTGGCCGGGGTGCATCGAAAGCCGGATGCCGAGGTTTCGCGCCAACTCCCCGACCTCGCGCAACTCTCCGCCGTGCTCGGCCTCCCAGTTGTACGGGAAGGCCGAGTGGGAAGCGAAGGGGATCAAGCTCTGTCCCATCCGGAACAGCCTGACGCGGTGCTCCGCGTTCCACCGCAAGATGGTCCCGAGGTCCGCAACGTTCTCCCTGACGAGCCTCCTGAGCTTCTCCGTGTCTGAGAGGCTCGCTAGCCGTAGCGTGCGGTTTGTAGTCGCCGGAATCGTCAGGTTCTGCGCGGGATAACCGAGGCGTATCACGACGCCGGTATACAACGCCGGGGGGACAAACGCTGTGTCCGATCTCCCACGAAAGTTTCGAAGCCGCTGTTTACCAACCCAGGCAAAACAAGAGCCCCGGCTCTCTAGCCGGGGCGAAGCGTCGGGCGTGGTTGAGCCCTTACGATTCCAAGACGAACGTGACCTCGAGGTTCACCTTATATCCGGTGATGTTGCCGTCTTCGATCAGGACATTCTGGTCCTTAATCCAGGCACCCTCGACGCCGCGCAGCGTCGATGTGGCGCGGGTCACGGCCTCCTGGATGGCGTCCTCAAAGCTTGTCTCCGAGGTGGCGCTCAACTCGGTTACCCTAGCTACGGACATGTATCCTCCTTTATCCTGGCTTGTACACGAATTTCCCTGAGCTACTATTACCCCCGCCCGCAAAAAATAAACTCTCTGGGCCAGTAGCACGAAGGCCGGCAATGGAGCCCGGAACACATGCCTCTGTAGGGCGATTCGCTAACCGCCCAAAACGAACCATCCTACAACTCGGCCGACAATACGGGATCGCTCGTCGGTTGTTCCGAGCCCCCGGCAGGCTCGACGGTCACCGCTATCGTGTCGCCCTGCTTTACGGGCGTCGTGATCGGTGCCGCCATCTCGTCGCCGCCGGGTTGGAAGAGGCCGCTCGGTTCGGGTACGTCGCCCTTGATCACCCAGATCTGGCACGTCTGCCCTTCGGGTACCGAAGGCAGGTTGTGGGCTACCAGAATGATCCTGTCTTCGTTTATGGACGCCACTTCGGCATCGGCTCCCTGATTCGCCCACGTTCCGCTAAGCTGGATTGTCTGGGTTTGCTGGGTCTTGGCGTCCCGAACCTTGGCTTGCAGGTCATTGACCCGGCCCTGCGCGCTCTGAACCTCGCCCTGCAGGTCTTTTACCTGGTTCTGCAACAGCACGTTCCAGGAAAGCAAGCCGATCACGAGCAAGGCCGCAGCCCCCAGGGCGAGACCCCGAACCTCGACATACTGCACGAACCTGGCGAACACGGATTCTCGGCCGTCGCGGCGGAGCGCCGCCTCGGCCTCGACCACGTCCATGACTCTGCTACGGAGCTCCGGCGATGGTTCCTGCTCGTGCGGGGCGAAGGCCAGCAATCCCGCGACCGCGCCGAGCTCGTCTATCTCGGCCCGGCGCTCGGGGTGGGCCGCGAGGTACTCCTCGAAGCTGCGCCTCTCTTCCTGAGGCAGGGCGTCGAGGACGTAGGCGTCTTTGAGGTCTTCGAAGCGCTCGTTGTTAATCTCGTTCATCTTGGTACCGCCGCGCCTCTCGATTCGAAAAAGCCCCTGATCTTCTTTAGACCTAAACGCATCCTGCCCTTGACCGTCCCCAACGGCAGGCTGAGTAGCTCGGATATCTCGACGTGTGTATACCCCGAGAAGTACGCAAGCTCCAGTATTTTTAGCTGCTCGGGCGGGAGCGAGTTCAACGCCTCCCTGACCTGGTCGCGCTGCGAGTTGCGCCAGGTCTCGGCGAAGGCCTCACTCGGCTGCGAGCGGGGGGCAGAAGCCTCGATCCTGTCCTGCGTCCTGCGCCGGCTCGCGTGGGAGCGCAACTGGTCTATACCACGGTTATGGACGATGGAGAGTATCCAGGTCCTCACGCTGCCTCGCTCGGCGCGGTAGCTGCTTGCGCTCCTCCAGACTTTCAGGAAGACGTCTTGGGCGAGGTCCTCGGCCGCCTGGCGTTCGCCCATCATCCTGTATGCGAGGGAGAAGGCGGCTCGGCTGTGGCGATCGTACAGTGTGGCGAACGCCTCGGCGTCGGACGCTTCGACAAGCGAGATCAGATCCTCGTCCGCAAGAATAAGGTGTTGTGGCCCCCGGTCCGCCATACCCCGATTCTACGGCAACCGCAAGGTTCCGGATCAACGCAGCCCCTCGCGCCACTGGAAGCTTCGCCCGAGTCGAGCAAGCGGTCTACAGAGTTCGGATCCACTTCCGTCTTTTGGCGTGTGATCCAGGGCCTGCTCGCTTCCGTGACGCATAACTGAAGGTACGGCAAACGGTCCGCATACGGACCGAGGACAAGGGAGGCGTGTGTAGATGAGGGGAGTAGAGAGCCCCGCGTCCCGCTCGGGCTGGATCGGGAAACATCGCGGCGAAACTTCCTGAAGACGGCGGCGTGGACGGGCGTCGCGCTCTCGGCGATGGGGATCGGCGGCTTTGGCGTCGCCGTCCGCCGGGCCGAGGCGGAGCGCGAGTACAAGACCTACTAGGGACTCGGCGACACTGCGATAGTGCAGTTCGCTTATCACTCGGAGCTCCTGGAAGGCACGTTCTACGCGGAGGGCGTCAAGGCCGGCATCTTCGCCGACGCTTTCCTCGAGCAGATAGTGGCTATCCGCGACCACGATATGGCGCACGCCGACGCTCTCGCGACGACGATCGGGTAGCTCGCGGTGGAGGTGCCCGCGACGCCGCAGTTCACCTTCCCGAACGGCGCCTTCGGGGATGCGAAGACTTTCCTCGGATTGGCCGCGACCTTCGAGCCGGTCGGCATCGGCGCCTACCAGGGCGCGGCGCCTCTGATCTCCAGCCCCGACATCCTGGCGGCGGCCGGCAGCATCACCGGCGTCGAGGGCGAGCACGTGGAGGCCGTCAACCGGCTGCTCGGCGTCGCTCAGTACGCCAACGAGGCGTTCCCCGAGGCGCTGACCCTCGACGAGGTCTCGGCGGCGGTCGCACCGTTCATGGGCGGGGAGATGCTTAGCACGGGCGGCCCGAAGCTCTCGCCGGCCGAGGCGTACCGCCTGGGACACGTCTAGAACGAGCCATCGAGGGACACGGTTTAAATTTGCGTCTCTTCTCGCTGAGCGGGGCGAGAACCGCCCCGCTCTTGTTTGTCCTGCTGACGGCCTGCGCGGGACAGCCGAAGTCTGCCAGTGCGGATCACGCCTGGGTGGAGAACAGCCACATAGCATCGACCGCGCCCGAAAAAACCGCTCAGGAGAAGGGCCAACCCGAGACGATGGACAAAGAGGGAAAGACCGTAAACGCAGTTCTTCCCGAGGATGTACTCGACAAGAAAGACCTAGATAACCTCCTCCGAAGTACGAGGACTGGCACAAGGAGGGTTCGGACTCGGGCGGAAAGGTGACCTCGGACACCACGGCCGGGGCGATACCGGCCGAAAAGCTTCAATTTGGGAAGGGACCCCGGAGGACCGGACGACAAGACCCTCTACCTGACCGTCCCGAGTCTGGGGCTCACGGATGTGCTCGTCTATAACTCGGTCAAGGAGGAGAAGCTCAAGAAATCCGTCGTCCACATCCCGGCCACCGGTTTTCCCTGGCAAAAGGGGCGAACACCCACATCGCCGGCCATCGTCTCGGGTACGAGGGGACGGGCTCTCACCTCGCCTTCTACTACCTCGACCAGCTCGTCGAGGGAGAGGAGATCTTGCTCGAGGGCGAAGCAGGGACGACCTACAAGTACCGCGTGACCAAACAGAAGGTCGTCGACCCGGACAACGTCGAGGTTATGGAACCCGAAGAAGGCAAATCGCTCGTCTTGCTTCAGACCTGCACCATGTCCGACTACAAGCAACGCCTCATAGTCCGGGGAGAGCTGGTAGAGAAGAGCCCGTGATCTCCCCGTGCTAAGATCTGGATGGGGTGTAATGCGCCCTTGTGGATCACAACTTTCGACCTGACAGAGGACGGATTTGCGGCTGAGCGTTCTCTCGAGCGGCAGCTCGGGCAATGCGACCTACATGGAGACGGACTCGGGCGGCCTCCTGGTGGACGCCGGCCTCTCACGACGGCGCATAGAAGCCCTCCTCGCCCGCATAGGCAGGAACCTGGGCGACGTGCAGGCCATCCTCCTGACCCACGGGCACTCCGACCACACGTGCGGCGTTCGCTCCTTCGTCCGCGACCGCGGCATACCGGTCTTCGCCGCCCCTGGCGTCGGCGAATCGCTGGGCGCGGGCATGGTGGCTCCGGGAGAGAGATGCAAAGTCGGTGGCCTCACGGCGACCTTCTTCGAGGTCCCGCACGACTCCCTCACCTACGGAGTAAGGATCTCGGACGAAGCGAGCGCGGTGGCGATGGCCACGGACCTCGGGGAGGCCGGCATCGACGTACTGCGGTGTATGCGCGGGGCCGAGGCGGTGATCCTCGAGGCGAACCACGACCACGATTGGCTCAGGCGTGGTCCTTACACGGCGAGCTTGAAGCGTCGCATCTCCTCGCGGCACGGTCACCTCTCCAACCGGCAGGCGGGTGAGGTCGCCGTCGCGCTGGCTCCCCACGGCCTCAAAGATCTCGTGCTCGCCCACCTCTCCAAGACCAACAACTCCCCGATCCGCGCTTCAGGCACCGTGCACAGGGCGCTCAGGGAGGCGGGTCACGGCGGCGTTCGGGTCAAAGCGGCGATCGCCGGCCAGCCCACGCCCTGGATCGAAGTAGGAACCCCCCTGCGAGCTCCCGAACATGTCTACCGCTACGACGACAAGATCGCCGCGGGCCAACTCTTCGGCATCGATTGATCCGCCGCTGCACCATCCTCTGCGTCGGTAAACCGAAGGGCTGGGCCGCCGCAGCCTCCGAAGACTACGCAAAACGACTGCGCCGCTACTTCCCGGTAGACACCATCGAAATCCCCGAAGAAGACATCAACCGCCGCTCCCGCGAAGATGTGCTCTCAAAAGAAGGAGATCGTATACTCCAGCGCCTCCCCGCCGAAGCGTACGTCATCTCCCTCGACAGGGAAAAGGGAAAACAACTCTCATCGGAAAAACTCGCAGAGAAGCTCGAAGACCTCGGCGTCTCAGGTCGGAGCCACGTCGCCTTCGCGATCGGAGGCCCCCTGGGCCTCTCCCGCGAAGTGTTGCGAAGCTCCCGAGAACTCTGGTCCTTCGGCTCGATCACGCTACCTCACGCCCTCGCCAGAATCGTCCTCCTCGAACAAATCTACCGTGCAGCCAAGATAAACCGAAACGAGAAATACCATTGGTAGCGTCGCTTCGCGCAGCAGCTAATTAGCACTTCAGCATTTCAGCCGGTCAGCATTTCAGCATGGGCATGGATGTACGCACCAAGTCCTATAAACAGGCTCCTCCAGTGGCGCTTCTTTTCATGAGCATGGGCGCGGCAATCCGCGGCTTACCTGAAGTGCTGAAGTGCTAACATACATCTATGCGCGTTCAGATAGACAGGTTCGAGGACAACGGGTGGGCGGTGCTTGTGCTCTATCCTGATGGGCGGAGGAGCTTCGACGTGCCGCGGGAGCTGCTGCCCGAGGAGGTTTCTGCTGGGGACGTCTTCGAGGTTCGCTTCGGGTACGATAGGGAGGAGACGCTCCGTATCGCCGAGGAGAACCGGCGGCTTTTGGACGACCTGCTCGGGGGCGGGGCGTGAGCTTCGAGGAACGCCTGGCCGGCGCCGTGCGGGGGGCCGTGCGGAAGGCTTACGGGATCGAACTCGATGGTGTTCACGTCGAGCGGCCCAACGACCCGAGCCACGGCGACTTCGCGACGAACGTGGCCCTCGCCAACGCCAAAGTCTTCCGGCGGAACCCGAGGGAGGTCGCGGAGAACCTCGTGGGGGCGTTGGACGCGCCGTTCGTGCGGGAGGCCGGGATCGCGGGGCCCGGGTTCGTCAACTTCAGGCTCTCTGAGGAGGCGCTCTGGGACGGGGTCGGCGCTTTGCTGCGCGAGGGTGATGCCTACGGACGGCGGGAGGCTTCGGGGGACCCCGTTTTGCTCGAGTTCGTCAGCGTCAACCCGACGGGGCCCATGCACGTCGGGCACGGGCGGCAGGCGGCGTACGGGGACTCGCTGGCCAGGATCATGGAGAGCGCCGGCAGGAACGTCTCGCGGGAGTACTACTTCAACGACGGGGGAAACCAGATCCGGCTCTTCGGCGAGTCCGTCGCCGTGCGCTACGCCGGCCTCTACGGTGAGATATGGCCGACCTCTGACTCGGAGCCTGCTTATGGCGGAGATTACACGGAGGAGATTGCTGAGGATATCGCTGAAGAGCACGGCCGGCGCCTGCTGGAGATGGACAGCGAGGAGGCGTTGCGTGAGATCACCGCGTTCGCGACCCGCCGGTGCATGGACGACATCAAGCGCACGCTGGCCCGCGTGCGGGTCAGCTTCGACACCTTCTTCAACGAGAAGGACCTTTACGAGTCGGGCGCGGTGAAAGAGGTCGTCGGGGAGCTCGCGGAGGGCGACAACGTGTACGAACGCGATGGAGCTGTGTGGCTCGCCACCTCCAGCTTCGGGGACGACAAGGACAGGGTGCTGGTCAAGGGCGACGGGTCGTTTACGTACATGGCCCCCGATCTCGCCTACCACCGCGACAAGTGGGAGCGGGGTTTCAGGACCGCCATCGACGTGCTCGGTGCGGACCACGCCGGCTACCCGCCGCGCGTCAGGGCCGGCCTCGTCGCGCTCGGGTTGCCGCGAGAGTTCCTTGACGTCGAGCTGGTAAGGCTCGTCAAGCTCGTGCGAGAGGGCGAACAGGTCAAATTTAGCAAGCGGGCCGGCAACATCGTGACCTTCGACGAGCTGCTCGACGAGGTGGGGGAGGACGTGGCGCGCTACTTTTACGTGCGCTCCTCCCACAAGACGGAGATGAACTTCGATCTCGACCTCGCCATAAAGCAGTCCGACGAAAACCCCGTCTTCTACGTGCAATACGCCCACGCCCGCATTTCGAGCATCTTCCAGCGGGCAGAGGTAAGCCCCGACGAACTGGGTGAGGTCCCGACCGGAGATCTCGCGCCCGAAGAGCGTCTGCTCGTGCTGGAGCTACTGGACTTTCCCCGCGTGATCGAGAACTGCGCCGCCAGGCGGGAAGTCCACCCGATCCCAACCTACCTCGAAACCCTCGCCACGCGCTTCCACCAGTTCTACACGGTCCACCGCGTCCTCGTGGACGAGGCGGGCGTTCGCGCCCGACGCCTCGCGCTGTGCGCCGCCACCAAGACCGTGCTCCGCGGCGGCCTGGGCCTGCTCGGCGTGAACGCGCCGGAGAAAATGTAGGCCGAGAACGTGCCGGACGCCGGATGCACGGGCAGGTAGCGCAGCGATGGTCGAGGCCGTTCGCGAGCGGAGAGTGCGCACGAGATCCGGTTCGTCACCTACCTCTCTCCGAGCATCCCACCGGCCTTCTTCGAAGCGTTGGCTGATCACTTGCGGCGGTCCGTCGGACGTGAGCTGGTCTCGCTCCGTGTAGAGACGCGCGTCTCGGGGCCACGGAAGGGACACGAGTGCTCCTCCTTCGGAGACGAAGTCGACGTGGCTTTCATGTGCGCCCCCTCGTTCGTCTGGCTGCGCGGGCTGCGAGCGCCTCCCGCCGAGCTGCTCGGTGTGGCGCCCGTGTTCGACGACTAAAGAAATTCGGGCAAGCCCGTCTACTTCTGCGACGTCGTCGTGCGCGATGACGCCCCGGTTCAAACTTTCTCCGACCTCCAAGGGAGCTCCTCGTGGGCGTACAACGACGTGTGCTCGCTGAGCGGCTACTACGGCCTGCTGAACAAGCTGGCCGAGTCGGGAACAGACGAGAGCTTCTTCGGCAACGTATCATGTTCCGGGTCCCACCTGAACTCCATCGAGGCGGTGCTTCGGGGCGAGGTGGATTCAGCGGCGATCGACTCGAACGTCTTGCGGATACGGCTCCGGGAGGCCGGCCTTCTGTCAGAAGCTGCGCGTGATCGAATCCTCGGGCCCGTACCCGATACAGTCGATCGTGGCCAGCTCCAGGCTCCACCCAGAACTGAAAGACCAACTGCGCCCTGCCTTCTTCACCACAAACGAGGACGAGGGCACGCGCCGAGTCCTGCGACGATTCGGCCCCAGCCGCTTCGTCGCCGTGAGCCGGGAGGACTATTCCCTCGACGCGTACAAAGACCTTGCAGCACTGCTCGCGGCCAGGTAGTCATGCCAGGTCAGGGCGAGGGGCAACGCTACCGCGCATTGGCCTACATATTCCGCTACCCGTGGATTCCCGCTCCCCGCTTTCGCGGGGACAAGCTTCGCGGGAATGACGGATAAGAGGGCCGACGTGCGCCTGCAGCCGGAAGCGCGGCCGCCCAGATGGGCTCGGTATGACACCTGGCATGGAACCCTCTGGGCACAAACCCCGGCTAGCAACGTGCGTAAGCGCAAACCTTATTACCATGCTCCCTTCCTCACCGACATCCTTCTTTCCCCTCGCCGTCATTCCCGCGAAAGCGGGAATCCACTGCTGCAGGATCTTCCCGTATCCGATGATAAGTGATCCACCAGATCACCCCAGGACCCGATGCCTCGAATTCGAAGCCCCACGAGGAGCCTCTGCTATACTTTTCTCGGCATTTCCAGCACATCGAATCGGGGAGCGAATGGGCACGCAAGGTCGGATGGTTATCTGCCAAATCAGCGACATCCACTGCGGAAGTCCTTACTTTATACCCGACCTTTTGGAACGCTCCATCCTCGAGATAAACGACTTCGTCCCGACCGCCGTGGTCGTTTCGGGCGACCTGACGGACGCGGGTTACCGCCAGGAGTTCGAGGAGGCGGCCGAGTACATCAGGCGCATCCGGTGCGAGCGGGTCATGGTCATCCCCGGCAACCACGACTCGCGCAACGTCGGCTACATCCACTTCGAGCGATTGTTCGGGGAGCGATACTCGATCATGGACTTCGAAGAGGCCGTCATGGTCGCCGTCGATTCCTCGGAGCCGGACCTGGACGACGGGCGGGTGGGTCGCGAGCACTACGAGTTCATCCACGAGACCTTCGCCGAAGCCGAAGACAAGCTCAAGATCTTCGTCATCCACCACCACCTGATCCCCATCCCCGGCACGGGACGAGAGCGCAACATCATCTACGACGCGGGAGACGTGCTCGAGCTGCTCGCCGACACAGAGGTTGACTTGGTCCTCTCCGGCCACAAGCACGTGCCGTACTCCTGGAGGCTCGAGGACATGTTCATCGTCAACGCCGGCACCGCCTCGACGACGCGCCTCAGGGGCAATACGCGCCCCTGCTACAACATCATAGAGATCGAGGACGGTCGGGTGCGGGTCTTCCGCAAGTACCCGTTCAAGGACAGGGAGCTGATAGTAGATTTCGACGCGGCGACCCACCAGTACCAGCACTACGAGGAGGTCCAGAGCGACGGCCGCCAGGGCGACCGCCAGCACCGGGCGATGGGCTAGAAGCACGTGCGGGCCCTTTTCCTGATCGACGGCGAGCACTACCCTCCCGTCGTCTTAGACGCGATGCAAAGCGTAGAGCAATCCCTCGACGCCGAAGGCGTGGCCGCGGCTTTCCTCGGTGGGACCGAGAAGATCAAAGCCGGCACCGATTACGGCGTTCCGCTGGTCAAAGGCGGAGATCCCGTCTCCGCCGTAGAGCGGGCTCTTTCCGAGTACGAGGTGGAGGTCGTGGTCGACCTCTCCGACGAGCCCGTGATCGGCTACAAAGAGCGGATGAGGATCGCATCGCTCGCACTCTACGCGGGGGCACGCTACCTCGGCAGCGACTTCGAGTTGAAGCCACCGGAACTCCGCCCCGTCTCGACCAAACCTTCTTTGGCTGTGATCGGAACCGGAAAGCGGGTGGGGAAGACGGCGGTCTCGGGCTATTTGGCCCGCCTCCTCGCCGGCGAGGGCTTCGACCCCGGCGTGGTCTCGATGGGCCGCGGCGGACCCCCTCATCCGGAGGTGATCGAGGGTCACGAGCTGGAGGTCGGGAGCGAGTACCTCCTCGAGGCCCTCGCCCGCGGGGCGCACGCCGCGAGCGACTACTACGAGACGGCGGCCCTGAGCAGGGTCACCACCGTCGGATGCCGCAGGTGCGGCGGCGGGCTCGCCGGAGAGCCCTTCGTCTCCAACGTGGTGGAGGGTGCCGAGATCGCCAACGGCCTCGATACCCGCGTCACAGTCTTCGATGGGTCGGGGGCCGCGATGCCGCCTATACAGGTCCAGCGGCGCGTGCTCGTCGCCGGGGCCCACCAGGACCCCGAGTACATCGTGGGTTTCCTCGGAACCTACCGCGTGCTCCTCTCCGACCTCGTCCTCCTCACCATGAGCGAGGAACCCATGGCCGGACCGGAGAAGGTCGATGATTTAATCAAGGCCATCAGCAAGGTCAGACCTGACCTCGCGGTGATCCCCACGGTTTTCAGGCCACGGCCCGTCGGAAACATCGGAGGTATGAAGGTCGGGTACGTCTCGACCGCGCCGCACGCCATGCTAGCCACGCTCAGCAGGCACCTGGAGAAGCACTACGGCTGCGAGGTGGTCGCGGGATCGGGCAACCTCTCCGACAGAACTCGCCTGTCCGAGGACCTCGACGCGATGTCCGGGGTCGAGGCTTATCTTACGGAGATAAAGGCTGCTGCCGTGGACGTCGTCACGCGGCGGGGAGCCGAGGAGGGAAAGCCCATTTTCTACTGCGACAACGACCCCGTGGGCGACGGCCTCGACCCGCGGCTTCTCGGGCTCGCGCGGGAGGCGGTGGCGGAGAAGGCGCCCTGAGCTGGTGGCCAGTGACCCGTAGCTGGTGTACAATATGCGGGTCAGATATGCTGGTTCCGGTCTAGGGCAAGGGGCCAGTTCGTACCGTTTCGACGCAGACCCAGCCGCGGGACAAGCCCATGGGCTGCGGTCCATCTTGGTGGGTATGGAGGTTCGGCGAGAGCCCATTAGTATTACCGATTCCCACTCGGGGTCCATAGCATCGGCTGCCGTGGAGACAAGCCGCCGTGACCGAACGGGTCGCGCTCAAGGTGGCGCACTTCGAAGGGTCCGGAGACTCGGAGCGGGCCTACACGCTCGCCACGGAGGCTTTTCTCCAGGAGTCGGGAAAGGTCCCGGGCGCCGGCAGGGTGACGGTGCTGCGCCCGACGTGGTCTTCGCGGTGACCGGGATCACCCCGGGAGAATCCCTCGAAGGGGTGAAGTACTTTCGGGGAGGCGCGGACGCACACGGTCGTGATGTCGACCGAGCCCCGTGTGGTAAGATTCATGGACACCATCCATGCCCTAGAGCCCGAAGTCGGGCGGCGGGGCTTCCAGCTTTGACAGATCTGCCAAGAAACCAGACAGACGACGTTTTACGCATCGTAAACAGGAGAGGTGGAGTACCAACATGACCGAACTTTCAACCCTCGAGCGCAAGCGCCTGAGCGACCTGCACCAGATCGCCTCGCAGCTAGGGATCAAACAGTACCGCAAGTACCGCAAACCGGAGCTGGCGGAAATGATCTACAAGGTCGCCACCGAACAGGCAGCTTCGCAGCAGGAAAACACAACTAACGGCGCCGCAACGACGGCCGAAGCGCCCGCAACGAACGGCGGTACCGCAACGGCCCCGGAGTCAGTTAAGAACGAGGCGACTGCGGAGGCCGCGGTAGAGGCGCCTGCGGAGACGCCTGCAGAGACACCGGCTCCCGAGCATCGCAGGCAGCAGAGGGGTGACGAGCGACGCCGCCCGGACCGCAGGCAGGACCGCGGAGGACGCGGCGGCGGTGACGAGCAGGTGCAGAGCGGCATCCTAGACGTGTTGCCCGACGGCTTCGGGTTCTTGAGGACGGGGGGCTACAGCCAGAGCAAGGGCGACGTCTACGTCTCGACCAGCCAGATCAAGCGCTTCAACCTCAGGAGGGGCGACTACATTACGGGCCAGATCCGCCCTGCCCGCGAGGGCGAGAAGTACCCGGCGATGGTCCGCATCGAGACGGTGAACGGCCAGGAGCCCCAGAAGGGCCGCTGGCGCCCGAACTTCGACGACCTGACCCCACTCTACCCGATGGAGCGCCTGCGCCTCGAATGGAAGCCGAACGATATCGCCCCACGCGTCATCGACCTGGTTGCACCCATCGGCAAAGGCCAGCGCGGCATGGTCGTCTCGCCGCCGAAGGCCGGCAAGACTACTATCCTCAAGCAAATAGCCCAGTCCATCGCGGCGAACTACCCTGAGACCAAGCTGTTCGTGGTGCTCGCCGACGAGCGCCCTGAGGAGGTCACGGACTGGGAGCGCAGCGTGGAGGAGGCCGAGGTCGTCGCCTCGACCTTCGACCAACCCGCTGACAACCATATCGCCGTCGCCGAACTCGTCCTCGAGCGCGTTAAGCGCCTGGTCGAGGAAGGCGAGGACGTAGTCGTGCTGCTCGACGGCATCACCAGGCTCTCCAGGGCCTACAACCTCGCCGCCCCCGCATCGGGACGTATCCTCTCCGGTGGCGTCGATTCTGCGGCGCTGTATCCGCCCAAGAAGTTCTTCGGGGCTGCGCGCAACATCGAGAACGGCGGGTCCTTGACCATACTCGCGACAGCGCTCGTCGAGACCGGCAGCAGGATGGACGAGGTCATCTTCGAGGAGTTCAAGGGCACGGGCAACATGGAGCTCCGGCTTGACAGGAAGCTGGCGAACCGCAGGATCTACCCTGCCATCAACATCGAGGATTCCTCGACGCGTAAGGAAGAGCTGCTTATGGAGCCGGCCGAGGCCCAGAGGGTCTGGCAGGTCCGCAGCATCCTCAATGCCCTCGATAACTCGCAGAAGATAGAGCTCCTGATCCAGAAGCTCAAGGAGACCCGCACGAACCCGGAGTTCCTGCGCGAGCTCCAGCGCGTGCGTGGCTAGGGCCGCTTCGCCGCCCGGGGAGTGGGGTCCATCCTTCTCTACTCCCTATCTCCCAACATCCCGTTCCCCAGAATTGCTGCGGTAGAATAGACGGGTATCGCCAAAGATGGAGGTAAAAATGAAGACTAGTATACATCCGGAGTACACGACGACGCTGGTGCGCTGCATGTGCGGCAACGAGTTCGAGACGCGCTCGACGGCGGGGGACACGATCACTGTTGACCTTTGCTCCGAGTGCCACCCGTTCTACACGGGCAAGCAGCGCATAGTCGACACCGGCGGTAGGGTGCAGCGGTTCCAGAACCGTCGCCAGGCCCGCCAGAACAGGCAGTAAAGCTTAAAAGCATGAGGGTCGGCGGACAGGCCATAATGGAGGGCGTCCTGATGCGCTCGCCCAACTTCTGGGGCATGGCCGTCCGCACGCCCTCGGGCGCCATGGATTTGCGGGCGGAGCGGTTCCGTTCGGTCACGCGCCGCAGCAAGTTGTTCCGCCTTCCCATCATTCGGGGCGCCCTCTCTTTAGGAGAGACGTTGTGGCTTGGGATGAAGGTGCTGACCATCTCGACGAACATCGCGCTCGGCGAGGAGGAAGAGCTCTCGAAGAAGGAGATCGCGGGCACCCTCGTCTTCGCGCTGGTGCTGGGCTTCGGGCTCTTCCTCCTCGCTCCTGTGCTAGGGACCAAGGGGCTCGGGTCTCTGATCGGCAGCAGCATCCAGGACCCTGTTCTTTTCAACCTTGTGGAGGGCGTGATCAGGATCGCGATCTTCGTCGCGTACCTGCTGGGGATCACCTTCCTGAGTAAGGACATCAAGCGCTTTTTTGCCTACCACGGCGCGGAGCACAAGGCGATAAAGGTCTACGAGCGGGGCGAGGAACTTATTCCCCAGAACGCCCGCAAGCTGGACACGAGCCACGTCCGGTGCGGGACGAGCTTCGTGCTCTACGTGCTCGTGCTTTCTATCTTGATCTTCTCGCTGCTCGGCGTGCAGGGGTGGCTCTACATGCTGGTGAGCCGGATCATCGTCATCCCGATCGTGGCCGGGCTGGCGTTCGAGTTCATCATGTGGAGCGCGCGGCATCAGGACAGCCCGCTGGTGCGGGCGCTCGTCTGGCCCGGACTGCAGATGCAGAAGCTGACCACCCGCGAGCCCTCGGACGACATGGTTGAGGTCGCGATGGCCTCCCTAGGGAAGGTCCTCTCGATGGAGAAGGAAGCCCAGATCGAAAAGGACGAGGCCACGAATAAACTGGTGATTTAGATTGGATCGTCAGGTAGTGATGCTGGCCGAGGAGACGCTCGGCCGCTACGACGCGTTAACGAAAGAACTCTCGAACCCCAACATCTTCGACGACCAGCGACACTACGCTGAGGTCGCGAAGGAACACGCGCGCATGCGGCGCGGCGCCGAGATGAGCAGGGACTTGCTCGACGCAGTCGAAGCCGAGCGCGATGCGCGGGAGCTCATCCCCCAGGCCGAAAACGCGGAGGAGCGCGAGTTCTTCGCGGCCGAAGCTAGGGAAGCGGAGGAGCGGATCGCGGATCTCTCCGAGCGCATCAGGGTAGAGCTTATCGATCGCGACCCGAACGACGACAAGGACGTCATAATCGAGATCCGGGCCGGCGCAGGCGGCGACGAGGCGGCCCTCTTCGCGGGCGAGCTGCACGACATGTACACCCGCTACGCGGACCGGCTCGGCTTCAAGCACCGCACCCTCTCCTCCAGCCCCTCCGAGGTCGGCGGGTACAAAGAGGTCGCGGTGGAGATCAGCGGCGACAGGGCCTACTCGGTCTTCAAACACGAGGGCGGGACGCATAGGGTCCAGAGGGTGCCGAAGACGGAGAGCCAGGGCCGCATTCACACTTCGACGGCTACCGTGGCTGTCTTGCCCGAGGCAGAGGACGTCGAGGTCGAGGTCAACCAGGGAGACCTCGAGGTGGACGTGTACCGTTCCAGCGGTCCCGGTGGCCAGAGCGTGAACACGACGGACTCGGCGGTCAGGATCACGCACAAGCCGACCGGCCTGATCGTGACCTGCCAGAACGAGAAGAGCCAGCTCCAGAACAAGGAGCAGGCGATGAGGATACTGAAGTCCCGTCTCCTGGAACGCGAGATGCGCGAGCGTGCCGAGCAGGAGGGCGCCCTCCGCCAGGCCCAGGTTGGCACGGGCGACCGCTCCGCGAAGGTCCGCACCTACAACTTCCCGCAGGGGCGCATAACCGACCACCGCGTCGGCGTCACGTCCCACAACCTCGAGGCAACCCTCGGCGGCGACCTCGAGGAGTTCACGCAGGCCCTCGCAGCCAAGGAGAGGGCCGACAAGCTTGCCGCCGAAGCGGCAGGAACCCCCAGCTAAAGCGGTGTGTGCCGGCGCAGGTGAAGCCAGCGCGCGAGAGGCCACGCGGCGCGCGGCCGCGAGGCTGGAGCGTGCCGGTGTTCCCGAGCCCGTCGCCTCCGCCGAGGTCCTCCTCTCCGAGCTACTCGGCATAGGGCGTGCCGAGATTGCGGTCTACGAGAAACCGTTGACGGACGAGCAGGCATCGCTGTACGAGGCTTGGATCTCCCGCCGCCTGGAGCGCGAGCCCGTGCAGCGCATTCTTGGCTACGCGTACTTCAGGAACCTCGTCCTCGACCTGAACGAAGACACCCTCATCCCGCGACCGGACACCGAGAGCGTCGTCGATGCGGCCCTGGATCTCATAGCCTCCCGAGGCTTCCCCTGCGTCGTACTTGACGTGGGCACGGGCTCGGGGGCCATCGCGATCTCCATTGCCCAGGAACGTCCCCGCTGCGAGGTCCACGCCACCGAGGTCTCCGAGACCGCGCTCCAGGCCGCGCGGGCCAACGCCGACCGTAACGACGCCAACGTGCGCTTCCACCACGCGGACGTGGTTTCTGGTCTCGGGTTCCTCGAAGGGGGGATCGACCTCCTCGTCTCGAACCCGCCCTACGTGGATGAGACTAGCGCGTCTCATCGGCTCGCGCCGGAGGTGAGGAAGTGGGACCCGCCGGTCGCTCTTTACAGCGGTACGGACGAGCTCGCGTTCTTCAGGCGCATCTTCGCGGAGACGCCGTTCTTGCTGAAGGATGGCGCCGACGTCGTCCTGGAAATCGGTGACGGGCAGGCAGAGAAGGTGCTGAACCTTGGCGAGAGCGCGGGCTTCTCGTCGCTTGCAGTGCGTGACGACCTCGCGGGCACGCCGCGGGCCGTGCTGTTGAGGTGGGAGGGTTATTGAGAGTAGTATCGCCCGAGAAAGCCGCCGAAGCTCTGAGATCCGGCAAGGTCGCCCTCGTGCCAACGGAGACGGTAGTCGGCCTCGTCGCCGCGGAGTCGGGTCTACCCCGAGTGCGTGAGATCAAGGGCAGGGACGCGAATAAGCCCATAGCCCTTCTCTGCAGTTCGGCAGAAGAGGCTTTCGGACTGGCAGCGAACGTGCCTCCTCTCGCGGTGAAACTCGCCGATCTCTACTGGCCTGGCCCGCTAACGCTCGTCCTGGATCTCCCCTCCGGCGGGACCATCGGGGTGAGGGTGCCCGCTGGCAGAGCCGTGCGGGAACTGCTCGAAGCCTACGGCGGCCCACTCTACGCTACTAGCGCGAACCTCTCCGGCGAGTCCGCCAGGGCGGCGGCCGACGACGTGAACCCGCAGGTGTTCGAGGCCGTAGACCTCGTCGTCAGGGGAGAGAAGGGTAGCGGCGAAGCCTCGGCGGTAGTAGATCTTTCACGAGGCAAAGTGGCGCTCCTGCGCACCGACAGCGAATTGTCCACCCAGAAGCTGGCCCGGCTCGCGCCCGAATGAGGGCACGACGCGCAGCTGAGCGTCGAACACCTTGCGGTTCGACCGGCACGCCCGTCCGTGGTCCAATAGACGGTCACAACTCGAGCTCCCAGTTCTGCCCGACGAGGTCTTTGCCGAAGTTGTGATGCTTCTCTTCCTCGACGAGCCTGAAACCCTGCTCCTCGTAGATGCGGCGGGCAACGTCGAGCACGCTGTTGGTCCAGAGCGTGAGCGTCTCGAAGCCGCGGCTCCTGGCAAACCGGATGCACTCCTCGACGAGGCGTCCTCCGAGGCCGAGGCCACGTGCCCCGGGCTCCACCAGAAGCAGCCTCAGTCTGGCTACCTTATCGCTCCCCTTCACGCAAAAGACGCATCCGACCCTCTCGCCTTCCATCTCGGCGATCCAGCACCGCTCCCTGGCCGGATCGTAGTCGTCGATAAAATCTGCCACGATCCGCGCCACCAACGCCTCGAAGCGCTCGTCCCAGCCGTACTCCCGGAAGTACGACTCCCCGTGGCGCTGAACCACCCAGCCCATGTCGCCCGGCTCGTGCGTCCGCATGAAAAAGGGCTCGGAGAACTTAAGCCTCTTGTCCAGAACACTTTGGATGGTCCGCATGGCCTCGAGGAGGCGCCGTTGCTCCTCATCGGGGAGCTCGCCGAGCAACTCTGCTATCTCTTCGCGCGAGCGGGCATCAAGCACAGAGAAGGCCTCCCTGCCTTCGGTAGTGAGAGAAAGGATGCGCCGCCGGGCGTCGGTCTCGGAAGGAGCCTTCTCGATGAGGTCCCGGCGCTCCAGACCGGACAGGATTCGGCTGAGGTAACCAGGGTCCAAACCCAGATCGCGCGAGAAGTCGGAGGCGGTCGTCTGCTCGCGGTTGGAGATCTCGAACAGTATGCGGGCCTCGGTGAGCGAGTAGGACGTGTGAAGTAGGCCCTCGCGCAGAACCCCGATCTTGCGCGTGAAGAAGCGGTTGAAGCGCCTGACAGCGTCGATCCTAGCCTGTAGGTCGTCTTTTCCCAGGGCCACCCCTTTATATATTTGTTATAGTCAGTTATTACATTGCTCTTGTCAAGTAAATGTCGCTCCTTACGCCGAGACGGCACTTAGGGCTTGGCGATCGCTTTGCGAGTCTCAGCGCGAGCGTCGGCCGAGCCGGACCCCGGCGATCCGCGGACCTACGGGTCGGTCGGCACCGGAGCCAGAGCTCCGATCCGCCCTTCAGAAGCTGAACGGATCGACCGGTTCCCAGGTGGTTCAACGCCAGGCTCGCCATCGCGACCCGTCGAGCCGCGAGCTTCGTGCGATGTCCCGTTTGCAATGTAGCCTCGTAATCGTGTACTGCGTAACACGTTCGTACGAATGTTGCGTATACGGGGCCATAATGAGCAGGGGATGGATGGCTAGTGTGGCTGTACCTCGCCTAGGTTCGACCGAAGAAAGGATCCCGCTTGCCTGCTAGTCCCAAGGTCTACCTGAGATCCTACCCGGTCACGGACGGCATGGAGGCGCATGCCTATGCCGTGGAGGAAGATGGCTGGGACGGGATGCTTTTCACGCCCACCCAGATCCTCAGCATGGAAGTCTTCGGATCGCTGTACTTGGCGGCGTCGGCTATCTCCCGGCTTGAGTTGGGTACGGCCGTGACCAACCTCGTCACCCGCCATCCGGCGGTCATGGCCTCGTCACCCGCCATCCGGCGGTCATGGCCTCGGCGTTTGCGACCCTGCATCACGTTTCGGGAGGACGCGCACACATCGGCGTAGGTCGGGGCGACACGGCGTTGGAACTAGTCGGGATCAAACCACCTTCAGCGAGCCGATTCGAGGCGCTGCTCGGAGAACTTCAGGCCTACCTGCGTGGCGACCCCGTCGATGTCGGGGGGTTCCAGAGCCGCATAAGCTGGTTGCCGGTGCAAGGGAAATCGAAAGTCCCCGTCGACGTGTTCGGCTCGGGGCCTCACGCCATAGATGTCGCCGCCAGGCTCGGCGACAAAACAACCGTCGCCGTAGGCGCCGAACGGGAGAGGATAGAGTGGGCCGTCAGGACCACGCGAGGCGAGGAGAGCCGCGGACCTAAAGCGGTAGTCAACGAAATTGGAGCACCCCTCCGAGGTCTGCTTTTATGCATAGCGCGCCGTAAGCTTCGGAACGCCCGGGATGCCCCCGCCAGGCCTGGGAAGCAGCATAGCTCCAATATCACTGCACAACGCTATAGATCCCCAAGCCATCGATATCGGCGCCTTCGTTGTGGTCGGGGCGGGAACCGATCAACGGGCGCTCGACGAGCTCGTCTGGGGAACTCGAGCATCTCGGCTCACTTCCAGCGTGACGTTACGTCGTCGCTATCGCACTCTGATGCCACCGTCGTCGAGGAGGTCACGAGCCGCTACGATAACTACCACCACGGGCTCGAGCACGCCGCCCAGGCGGAGGTTATCCCAGCGGACTTCCTCAGCCAGTTCTGCGTAATCGGCTCTCCTGATGCAGGCAGCGAATGTCTCTGCCAGCTAATCGACCTGGGCCTGTCCCACCTGGTGATAGTCGGCGGCTCTCGCGACATCGACGCGACCGTGCGCGAACGCTCGGACCATCTCGTCGCGAGAGAAGTCTTGCCAACAGGGCAGGCAATCGCATTGTCCGGCAGCCGGCCAAACGGGGACCGGAGTGAGTTCGTAGCGATGGGCAAGGAACAATTTTCGTACAGGATCACTAAGAACGGCAAAATCTTCGTCTACTGGCACCGCACGAACGGGATGCGAGAGATCGTCCTGAAAGGCGCGGGCCAAGAGGCTCATCAGAGAGCTGCCTGGCATGGAGCCCGAACAACAGCAACTCGCGCTGGCGCGTGCCACGGGCAACTTCAAGCGCGGCAACGAGAGTCCAGCCGGTTAATGCAATCCGCAAAGAGCGACCCTACCGCTTTGCCAAAGCACTCAGCACCCCAGCTTCTCATCTTCGCCACCACGCTGAAATGCTGAAGTGCTGAAGTGCTGACCAGCTGCAATTTGAGTGCTCTGCGGAGAAGGTCTATACTCGCGGCAGTTGCAGGGCTGGTAGGGAGGACGCGGGGAGATCGAAGCCCCACAGGATCGCTCAACCACCATCTTGCCCGGCCCACGGCCGGGCATTTCTCTAACCTGGAGGTAGGACGTGATCGGACCGTACACCGAGGTCGTGGATAGCGAGGTCCAGGAGGCGCTGGACGGAGAACTGGAACGCCAGCGCAACACCATCGAGCTTATCGCGAGCGAGAACTTCACCTCGCCCGCCGTCCTTGCCGCGCAGGGCTCGGTCCTGACGAACAAGTACGCGGAAGGCTATCCCGGCAAGCGCTACTACGGCGGCTGCGAGCAGGTAGACAAGGTCGAAACCCTCGCCATCGAACGTGCGAAACAGTTGTTCGGGGCCGAGCACGTCAACGTGCAACCCCACTCAGGAAGCCAGGCCAACGAGGCCGCCTACGCGGCCCTCCTCGACCCGGGCGACAAGGTCCTGTCCATGGACCTCGCCCACGGCGGGCACCTCACGCACGGCATGAAGCTCAACTTCTCGGGGCGCACCTACGACTTCGTCCACTACGGCGTCGGCGACGACGGCTTTATCGACTACGACGAGGTCCGCGACATCGCGCTGAAGGAGAAACCGCGCATGATCCTGGCCGGCGCAAGCGCCTACCCGCGCGTTTTCGACTTCGAGAAGTTCCGCGAGATCTCCGACGAGGTCGGCGCTTACTTCCTGACGGACATGGCCCACATCGCGGGCCTCGTCGCCGCGGACGTTCATCCCTCGCCGATTCCCTTTTGCGAGATGGTGACCACGACTACGCACAAGACGCTCAGGGGCGCGCGCGGCGGCATGATTTTGTGCCGCGAGGAGTTCGCCAAGAAGGTCAACAGCCGCGTCTTTCCTGGCATGCAGGGCGGCCCGCTGATGCACGCCATCGCCGGCAAG
The DNA here is from genome assembly GCA_046733115.1 of Actinomycetota bacterium. GTDB lineage: Bacteria > Actinomycetota > Rubrobacteria > Rubrobacterales > Rubrobacteraceae > Rubrobacter_D. Next base: position 45,452 of record JBKPOM010000069.1, read on the forward strand.
GCCGTCGCCTTCGGCGAGGCGCTGCAACCTGAGTTCAAGAACTACGCCCGCCAGATCGTCTACAACTGCAAGGCCCTTGCCGAAGGCCTTCTCGAAGGAGGTTTGAACCTCGTCTCAGATGGGACGGACAACCACCTGATCCTGGTCGACCTCATAGATTCCGGCGTTACCGGCAAGGAACTGGAAGATTCTCTCGAAGCGGTCGGCGTCACCTGCAACAAAAACATGGTCCCCAACGACCCCGAGCCGCCGACCGTAACCAGTGGCGTCAGGCTCGGCTCGGCGGCGATGACGACCCGCGGCATGGGCGAGCACGAGATGCGCGAGATCGCCGAGATCATCGTGGCGACCACGCGCGGCGAGACGGACGGCCTGCGGGACAGGGTGGCGGCCCTGACGGAGGTGTACCCGCTTTATGAGTGAGACCACGCCCGACGTGAAAAACCTCCACGTCGTGGACAGCCCCCTGAGCCGCCACAAGCTCGCGGTCCTGCGCGACGAGCGGACCAGGACCCCGGACTTCAGGCAGGCCATGAAAGAGCTCGCGCTCATCATGGTCGCCGAAGCCACGGGGAACATGCCAACAAGGCAGATTCAGATCCGGACTCCTCTCACGGAGACGGAGGTCGAAGAAATCTCTGGTCCCGTCTGCCTCGTCCCCGTCCTGCGCGCAGGACTCGGCATGCTCGACGGCGCCCTCGCCCTGCTGCCGACGGCGACGGTCGGCTTCATGGGCCTCCAGCGTGACGAGGAGACCACCCAGCCCGTCGAGTACTACGTGAACCTCCCGGGCAACCTCGACGAGTACCTGGTCCTCGTCCTCGACCCGATGCTCGCGACGGGGGGGAGCCTCTCGGCCACCATAGACAAGCTCAAGGAAGAGGGTGCGACCTGGATCTCCTGCCTCCACGCCGTCGCCGCCGTGCCAGGCGTCGAGCGCCTGACGAAAGATCACCCCGACGTGACCTTCTACGCCGCAGCCGTCGACCCCGAGCTGGACGATCGCTCGTTCATCGTTCCGGGCCTGGGCGACGCCGGAGACAGGCTATATGGAACCCTTTGAAGACCCCGCAGTAGACACCTCGAACTCCCACGAGACCCTGAAGAAGGTCCGTCCTTCGTGGGACGAGTATTTCATGCGCATAGCGCACGAGGTAGCGACCCGCTCGACCTGCCCGCGGCTCGCCGTTGGGGCGGTGAGCGTGCGGGACAAGCGCATCCTCACGACCGGCTACAACGGCAGCCCCTCCGGGATGCCCCATTGCGATGAGGTGGGATGCCTGATCCGCATAGTGGACGGCCGCGAGAGCTGCCAGCGCACGCTGCACGCCGAACAGAACTCGATCATCCAGGCCGCCTACCACGGCGTACAGATCACGGGCGCCTCCATCTACTCCACCCACCAGCCGTGCCTGATGTGCGTGAAGATGATCATGAACGCAGGAATAGAAGAGGTTCACTACGCGGGCGGCTACCCCGACCCACTGGCGATGGAGCTCGCCACCGAGGGCGGCCTCGCGATAATCCGGTTCACACCCGACCCATGACGGCGCGGCCCGTATAACGGCGTGGGCGGGTCGCGAACCGCCGAAACCACGAACCGCCCCTACGCCGGACCGTACAACGTCCTGACCCAGACCTCCTCCAACGCGCCGAAAACCACATCCGCCTCTTCACGCGAGGGGCGCCTCTCCGGGCACCCGAACGCGTCGAGCAGGTATCGTTCGGTCATGAGCACGAGCGCCCGCGCCGTCTGTTCGGGATCGAAGTCGTCGGGAGTAACGCCCGCTTCGATGTCGCGCGTGATGCGGGCCGCCACCGCGGCGATGAGGCGTTCGATCAGACCTTCCCTGTAGACCTCCTCGACCCTGGCATCATAGCCCGCCGCGTCGGAGATCGCCCTGAGCACAGGCCCGTACTCGACGAACGTCCGGGAACCAGCATGCAATGCGTCGACCAGTACCTTCCTCGCGTCGCCTCCGTCCGACGTACCGGACAGCCAGCGCCAGTCCAAAGCGAAGAGCAGTCCGCCAACGCCCTCGAGCAAGCGCGTGACCAAATCGTAACGGTCCTTGAAGTACGCGTAGAAGGCAGGCCGCGACAACCCGGTCCGGACCATAACGCCCTCCACCGTCATCTCCCTGAACGGATGCTCTTCCAGAAACGCGCGCCCCGCAGACAGTATTGTCCGCTCGGCCTCCTCCGGCTTGCGCCGCCGGCGCCGCCCCCCCTCCCTACTCACCTCATCGCCATCCTTCAACCCACTCTCTTCCAACGAAACACAATGTACCGCTTTATTGACACTGTGCCTATTGACGTAATGTCAATAACAGAATATCATCCGGTCAGGAAGCCACGAGAGGAGGGCACCCGAGGAGGGCACCCTGGAGGCCGGCACACTGAGGGAGGTACGTTTGGACGGCGGTGTGATCCGTTACCGCGAAGTGGGGACGGGTCCCGCGCTCGTTTTCGTCCACGGCATCCTGGTCAACGGCACGCTCTGGCGGGACGTGGTGGCGCGACTGTCGGGGCGCTTTCGCTGCATCGTCTCCGACCTCCCGCTCGGCGGGCACTCGCTACCGATGTTGCCCGAGGCGGATATGTCGCCGTCGGGTGTTGCGTGGTTGGTCGCCGACCTCAAGGAGGAGCTCGACCTGCTCGACGTGACGCTCGTCGGCAACGACACCGGCGGGGCCATCTCTCAGATCGTCATCTCAAACCATCCGGGGCGTGTCGGGAGGCTCGTGCTGACGAACTGCGCCGCCTACGAGGCCTTCTTCCCGCCGCTCCTCAAGCCCATCCAGTATGTGGCGCGATTCCTTGGCACGTGCCCCGTGGACTTTCTCGCATGGGCGCTGCGGGCGCGTTTCGCGCAGGGGGCGCTCTTCAAGACCGGCGCGATCAGGCACATCGACGAGGCCACGCTCGATGCGTATGCGGGACGCCTGATGCAGGACACCGAGATCGGGCGCGGCCTCGCGAGGTTTCTACGCGAAGTTTCCGGGCGGTACACGCTGGAGGCCGCGCGGAGCTTCCCGGGTTCGATCGTCCGGTCTTGATCGCCTGGGGCGACAAGGACCTTATCTCCTCCCCGCGGGTCGCCTTCAGGCTGCAACACGACTTCCCCGACGCCCGGCTAGAAGCGGTCGCGGGCTCGCGCGCTTTCGCGCCGGAGAATGGGCCCGGGCAACTCGCGTGGCTCATCGAGAAGTTCTTCGATACACGCGTCAGTGGACCTCGCGGCGGTTTGCCGGAGGGGGTATTTTCTGGAGATTGACACTGATTGCAACAATTTGGCCGGTACGGTATGATTAGGGCGATGCCCGGCACCAGATCTCAACGGAACGACGCGAACGGCAACTACGCGCGTTTCGCAGGTCTTGGAATTACGGTTCTTTTGATCTTCGGTCTTCCGACGGTCGTGGGATTTTTCTTGGACGGGCTGGCGGGTACGCTTCCCTTGTTCCTCCTGATCGGGCTTGCGGCAGGGTTCGTCGGGGGGATGTACTACGTATACCGGGCGCTCCAGAAGTTGGGCTGATGATGGGTGATCACTGGCGGCTCGCTTTCCGGTGCGCCGGATGGATCGTCGCCCTGATGTTCCCCGTAGTGGCTTTGCTCCTTTATTTCTACGGCATGGCTCACGCCGAATCCTTCGCCTACGGGGTCGGGATTGGGCTCATCAGCCTGCTCTCGACGGCGCTCACGGTCTCGTTGTTGTGGGGACCAAACATGACCCTTGCGATGATGGTCGGGGCGTTCTCGTTCGTCGCGCGGTGTGGGCTTGCTGCGGGGGCGCTTGGTGTTCCCGCGTATCTCGGGCTGTGGCCCGTGCTGCCGATGCTGGGAGGATTCGCCGGGGTATATCTGGTAGAGAACATCTTGCTTATGCCGGGGGCGTTAAAGATCAGCCATGCGGGCATAAAGCGTGAGACCGAACGGATGAGGCGCGAAGCGACAATAGAACGGAGGGCGGAAGTTTGACGGCAACGCTGGCCCAGATCGGCCAGGACGCGCTACGAACGAAGATCCTGCACACCTTCGAGGCCGCGCAGCACGCCTGGCACATACCGTTGCACATCGGGCCCGTAGACATCTCGATCAACAAGACCATCTGGTTTCTTTGGATCGGGGCCGCCGTGACGTTCCTGATCCTGTTCGTCGGCAGCCGGTTGCTCAGGGACAGGCCGGGCGCTTACCAGGTCATCGTCGAGGAGGTCTACGGGTTCGGACGCAACCTCGGCGGGCAGGTCGGGGAAGAGGGGAAGAAGTGGTTCCCCTACACACTCTCGCTCTTCGTCTTCATCCTTACGCTAAACCTGATCGGGCTCATACCCAACACTTATCCCGTGACGGCGAACATCTCGTTCACGCTGGTCCTCGCGCTGCTCACGTTCGTCCTCACGCAATACGAGGGGTTCAGGCGCAACGGCACGGGGACTTACCTCAAGAGCTTCGCGCCCCCAGGCTTGCCGATCAAGTTCATCATGGTTCCGTTCATGTGGGGCATCGAGGTACTTGGCGAGTTCACCAAGCCGCTCACGCTCGGAATGCGGCTCTACGCCAACATCCTGGCTGGGCACCTCATAATCTACGTGTTCCTCGGCCTGATCCTCTACTTCGGTACGGTCGTCGCGATAGTATCCGTGCCCTTGTCCGTAGTGTTCTACGGGTTCGAGATCTTCGTGGCCGTTTTGCAGGCTTATATATTCGCTATACTCACGCAGGTTTACATCGAGTTGGCAATGTTCCGCGACCACTAAGAGTTATAAGCAAGTTCAGAGAGTCAGCCGAGAGGCGAAAGGAGCGGGAATGGACGTTGTAGCGCTGATACCACCCATGCTGGCGTTGCTGCAGGCAAGTGGGGACGTCACCATGATCGGGGTCGGCATCGCCGCCGGAACGGCGGTCATCGGACCCGGCGCGGGAATGGGGTATCTGATCGGGCAGACCATAGCCTCCATACACCGCCAGCCCGAGGCCTTCGACCAGACCAGGACGCTCATGTTCCTCGGCATCGGGCTCGTTGAGGCGTTCGCGCTCTACGGCATAGTGTTCGCCCTTCTCATAGCCTTCGTGCTCTAGGAGCACGGGAAGGGGGTGCCTATGGCAATGGTGCTAGCGCAACTAGACCCGACAGGGATCTTCGACCTGGGCAATACCAGCCTGATCTTCTGGGAGGTCATAACCTTCTTCATCCTGCTGTTCTTGCTGATCAGGTACGTCTACCCGCCGATCCGCAAGCAGATACAGGAGCGCCAGGCCCAGATCGAACAATCTATCGACGAGGCCGAAAAGACACGCTCGGAGGCCCGCGAGCTCCTGGCCGAATACAGGCGCCAGATCGAAGAGGCCCGCGGCGAAGGACGCCGCATCCTCGACGAAGCACGCAAACAGGCCGAGGCCCAGCGCGAGCGGACCAAGAGGGAGGCCCGCGAGGAGGGCGACCGTATCATCCAGCGCGCCCGCGAGGAGATCGACCGCGAACGCGAGTCGGCCGTGCGCGAGGTACGAAGCGAAGTCGCCGACATGGTCGTCCAGGCCTCCGAGCAGGTCATCGGACGCTCCATAGACCGCGACGAGCACGAACGTCTCATCTACCAGGCCCTCGATGACCTCGAAGCCGAAGTAGCCGGGACCAAGAGCGGGACCGCTTGAGCGCCATCTCCACCTACGCCGAAGCTCTCTTCGAAGCGGCCCGCGAACGGGACGAGCTGGAGGAGGTCCTCTCCGACCTCGCCGAGTTCGTCGACGCCCTGCACGAAAGCGAGGAGCTCAGGCTCTTCTTCTACGGAGGCCAGATCCCCGAGCGCCAGAAGCGCCGGGCCCTGGACGGCCTCACAGAAGGCATGAAGACGTCGACGACCAACTTCCTCAAGGTGCTAGTGGACAACGGGCGCGAAGATATCCTGGAAGAGGTGCTCGCCCGCTACGAGGAACTCGTCAAGGAGCACCTCGGCAGGATAGAGGTCGAGGTAACGACCGCCGTGGAGCTTTCGGAAGAGCAACGCGACAGGCTCAAGGAGCGGCTCGGAGAGGTGCTCGAAGGCCGGGAGATTATTCTAGAAACGAACGTAAACCCCGATCTCATCGGGGGGGCGGGCTTCCGGTACGGGGGGCGAATGATGGACGGCAGTATCCGGGGGCGGCTAGAGAGCCTCCGTGAGGGGATGCTCGAGAGGAGTGTAGTTTAGTGGGCAGGCTCAGGCCGGAGGAAATCTCCTCCATCCTAAAAGGCGCTATTACTGATTACGAGAATCGGGTCAGGACCGAGGAGGTCGGGCAGGTACTCGAGGTTGGGGACGGCATCGCACGCGTCCACGGCCTGACCAACGTGATGTACCAGGAGATGCTGGAGTTCGAGGACACGCGCGGGGAGAAGATCACCGGCCTCGCCCTGAACCTGGAAGAGGACAACGTCGGCGTCATCGTCGCCGGCGACGACACCCACATCCAGGAAGGCAACACCGTAACGCGCACCGAACGCCTCGCGAGCGTGCCCGTCGGCGAGGGCGTGCTCGGCCGTGTGATCAACGCCCTCGGACGACCAATTGACGGCAAGGGTGAGATCGAAGCCGAAGATACGCTGCCCGTGGAGATCGTGGCGCCAGGCATCATCAGGCGCCAGCCGGTGAAGCAGCCGCTCCAGACCGGGATCAAAGCCATAGACGCCATGATTCCCATCGGCCGTGGGCAACGCGAGCTCGTGATCGGGGACAGGAAGACGGGCAAGACCTCTATTCTGCTCGATACCATCATCAACCAGGCCGACCAGAACGTGAAGTGCGTCTACGTCGCCATCGGCCAGAAGGACTCGACCGTGGCAGGCGTCGTCGCCGCCCTCGAAGAGTCCGGTGCGCTGGAATACACAACCGTCGTGAACGCCTCGGCGGCCCAGTCCGCGACCCTGCAGTATCTGGCCCCGTACGCTGGTTGCGCCATCGGCGAGTTCTTCATGAACAGGGGCGAGGATTCGCTACTCATTTATGACGACCTCTCCAAGCACGCCGTCGCCTACCGCCAGATGATGCTCCTGCTCAGGCGTCCGCCTGGCCGCGAGGCGTATCCGGGGGACGTGTTCTATCTGCACTCCCGCCTTCTGGAGCGGGCTGCGAAGCTTTCGGACGAAGCAGGTGGCGGGTCGCTCACGGCGTTGCCGGTAATCGAGACCAAGGCCGGGGACATCTCGGCTTACATACCGACCAACGTCATCTCGATCACGGACGGCCAGATCTTCCTGGACTCCGACCTGTTCAACTCGGGCCAGCGTCCGGCCATCGACACGGGCAACTCGGTGAGCCGCGTGGGCTCCTCGGCCCAGATCAAGGCGATGAAGGACGTAGCCGGTACGCTGCGTCTGGACCTGAACCAGTTCCGCGAGCTGGCGAGCTTCGCCCAGTTCGGGAGCGACCTGGACAAGGCGACGCAGCAGACCCTCAACCGCGGCGAGCGCCTGACGGCGATCCTGAAGCAGGGGGAGCTCGACCCGATGCCCGTCGAGGAGCAGGTAGTGGTCCTCTACGCCGCCTCCAACGGCTACCTGGACGAGATCGAGACCGACTCGGTCCCCGACTGGGAGCGCCAGTTCCGCGACTTCATGCGCGACACCCACGGCAACATTCTTGATGAGATCCGCGACGAACAGAAGCTCTCCGAGGAGAACGAGGAGAAGCTGAAAGAGGCCGTCGAGGACTTCAACTCCAACTACGAGCCGGAGCAGACGAGCCTCGTCGATGTCTCCCCGGGAGACGACGAAGAGGACGAGTCCGAGCAAGAAAACGGCGAGGAAGAGGAGGGCTAGGGCTTGGCCACCGCCAGGGACCTTCAGCGGCAGATTAATACCGTAAAGAACCAGGCGAGGGTCTTCTCCGCCCTGCAAACGGTCTCATCGGTGAAGTTCCGCAAGGCGGAGGCGAGGGTCAAGAAAGCCCGCCCCTACGCCGACAACGTCGAGCAGATGATGCGCGACGTGGCCGGCAGCGCCTCTGGGGACCTCCCGCTCCTCGTCGGGCGCGAGGTAAACCGCGTCGCGATCTGCACCCTCACTGCGGACCGCGGCCTCGCCGGCGGCTTCAATGCGCAGGTGCTAAGGCGGACCGTCAGCCTCAGGAACGAGAAGGACCAGAACGCTCTGCAGGTCGCGAGCGGCCGCAAGGCCGTCGCCTTCTTCCGGTTCAGGCGGGTCGAACTTGCAGAGGTCTTTACCGGTTTTACGGACAACCCGACCTACGAGAAGGCGCGGGAGATCGGAAGCACCCTGACCAACCTCTTCGAGGTTGAGGAGGCGGACGAGGTCTACCTGGTCTACAACCGCTTCGAGAGCGCCCTGAACCAGACGCCCGTCGTGAAACGCCTCCTGCCCGTTGCTGAGGAAGGAGACGAGGAAGAGGACGACGATGGCGCTTCGTACATGGAGTACGTCCCCGAGGCCGAGACGGTGCTCAAGAGGCTCGTGCCGCGCTACGTGGAGACCATGGTGTGGCAGGCCCTTCTCGAAGGCGCGGCGGGCGAGCACGGCGCCAGGATGACGGCCATGAAGAACGCCACGGACAACGCGAACGATCTGGTAAGCGACCTGACGCTTCAGATGAACAAGGCACGTCAGGCCCAGATTACCCAGGAGATACTCGAGATCGTCGGCGGCGCGGAGGCCCTCTCCGCGGGCTAGAGAAAGGAACTTAGTATGACCGAGAGCGAGAGCGGACAGTCTTTCAACCGCACGACCTTCGGCGGCGAGAGGGGCGAGGTAGACAACGGCCACACCACCTCGCAGCAGGAAGAGGCCAGCCAGGACGGCCACGAAGAACGCCGGGAAAACGTCGGGACCGTTATAGAGGTAAAGGGACCGGTTGTCGACGTTCGGTTCGCGCCGGAGGAGATACCGGAGATTTTCAACGCCGTCACGGTACCCATCGAGATGGACGGCGAGACCACTGAGCTTACCCTCGAGGTGCAGCAGCTCCTCGGGGACGACATGGTCCGCACGGTCGCGATGGCCTCGACCGACGGCCTCAAGCGCGGCGTCGACGCCACGGACACGGGGCGACCCATAGCGGTGCCCGTTGGCAAGAACGTGCTCGGGCGCGTGCTCGACGTGCTAGGACAGCCCGTCGACGAGCAGGGGCCCGTGGAGGATCCCGAAGACTACTGGCCCATACACCGTCCTTCCCCGAGGTTCGAGGATCTCACGACCCAGGCCGAGCAGTTCGTCACCGGCATCAAGGTCATAGACCTGCTGTGTCCCGTGCTCAGGGGCGGCAAGGTCGGCCTCTTCGGCGGCGCCGGCGTCGGCAAGACGGTGGTTATTCAGGAGCTCATCAACAACATAGCCCTGCAGTACGAAGGTACCTCGGTGTTCGCCGGCGTCGGCGAGCGCACCCGCGAGGGTAACGACCTCTACGGCGAGTTCCAGGAGGCCGGCATTCTCCCGAACGTCGGGCTAGTCTTCGGGCAGATGAACGAGCCGCCCGGTGCCCGCTTCCGTGTCGGGCTTACCGGCGTCACCCTCGCCGAGTACTTCCGCGAGGAGCTCGGCCAGGACGTGCTCTTCTTCGTCGACAACATCTTCCGCTTCGTCCAGTCCGGCAACGAGGTCTCCGCCCTCATGGGCCGCATGCCCTCCGAGGTCGGTTACCAGCCGACGCTCGGTACAGAGATGGGCGCTTTGCAGGAGAGGATCACCTCGACCAAGAATGGTTCGATCACGAGCTTCCAGGCGGTCTACGTGCCCGCCGACGACTTCACCGACCCCGCCCCGTTTACGGTGTTCGCCCACCTCGACTCGACGGTCGAGCTTAGTCGCTCACTCTCGGCCCAGGGCATCTATCCCGCCGTCGACCCCCTCTCTTCTTCCTCGACACTCCTCGATCCCGGTGTGCTTGGCGACGAGCACTACGAGGTCGCCCAGGAGGTCAAGAACGTCCTGCAGCGCTACAAGGAACTGCAGGACATCATCGCCATCCTCGGCATCGACGAGTTGTCCGAGGAGGACAAGGTGATCGTCGGACGGGCGAGGCGCCTGCAGCGCTTCCTCTCGCAGCCTTTCTTCGTGGCCGAGCAGTTCACCGGCCTGGAAGGCAAGTTCGTAGAGTTGGACGAGACGATCCGCTCCTTCAAGGAGGTCGTCGAGGGCAAGCACGACGACCTGCCCGAGCAGGCGTTCTACCTCGTCGGCGGCATAGACGAGGCCGTCGAGAAAGCCCGCAAGTCCAGCGGCGAAGAGGATGAGGAAGACGAGGAATCCGGCGACGAGGACTCCGAGGAGGAGTCCGGTCAGGCAGAGGCCCGTAGCGAGGACTCGGAAGAAAGCTCCGGGGACGAGGAGTCCGGCGAGGACAACGAGGACTAGTGGCTGAGGATCGCGAACAGCGCAACGAGGGCCGGCAGCTATTCTGCCGGGTCATCACGCCCGAGGAGGTCATCTACGACGGCGAGGCGGATCTTGTTATAGCCCGCATCGCCGATGGGGATCTCGGGGTGCTCGTCGACCACTCTCCGCTGGTCTCCACCGTCGAGGTGGGGGAGGTCCGCATCAGGGAGGGCGAAAAGCAGCTCGTCTACGCGACCTCGGATGGCTTCTTCAAGGTCTCGGAGAACCTGGTGCAGGTCCTGGTCGAGGAGGCCGTCCCGGTCGAGGACATCGACGCTGATGCGGCCGAGGACAGGGTCGAGGAGGCGGAGCGGAAGCTCTCGGAGGTCTCGGAAGAGGCCGAGGCTCGTGATAGAGTGGTCGCCGAGATAGAGCGCCGCCAGCGTATGGGCGAGAACCTGGTACGCCTGGCGCGCAAGTACGGCGGAAGCTAGCGCCGAAAGGCGCTAGAACACGCGCGAGGGGGACGGCCTTTGGGCCGTAACGAACACGTTACCCGGCTGTTGCCGTGGCGTAACCTTTCGCGGGCATAGTAATATTACGAGTCTAAACGAACGGACCGGGAGGCGAACGCGTACCGGGGAGGATCCGTGTCTGAGAGATTTTACGTCGAGGGTGGTAAACGTCTGCGGGGCGAGGTCGAGGTCTCGGGGGCGAAGAACGCCGCCCTGAAGTTCGTCGCCGCCGCGCTCCTTTCCCCTGGCAAGACCACGCTGCACCACGTCCCCCGCATCAAAGACATCCACACCATGCTCGCCCTCCTTGCCGAGCTCGGCGTCGAATCAAGCTTCTCGGGGAGCACCCTGGAGATGGACGCCTCCACCGTACACTCCTACACGGCCCCCTACGAGCTGGTGCGCCAGATGCGCGCCAGCCTTGTCGTCCTCGGCCCGCTCGTGGCGCGCTTTGGCAAGGCCGAAGTCTCCGCCCCGGGCGGCTGCAACCTGGGCCTGAGGAAGTTCAACTTCCACGTCGACGGTCTGCGTTCGCTAGGCGCGGACGTCCAGCTCGACCACGGCTTCATAAAGGCCAGCGCGCCGAACGGCCTTCACGCCGCGGAGGTCAACTTCGAGTACCCGAGCGTCGGGGCGACGGAGAACGTCATGATGGCGGCGGTGCTGGCCGATGGGATCACCATCATCGAGAACGGCGCAAGGGAACCAGAGATCTCCGCCCTCGCCGGCTTCCTGAACTCGATGGGCGCGCGGGTCATGGGAGCGGGAACAGGCCGCATAGTAATAGAAGGCGTCAGGGAACTCCACCCCACGGACTGGATCGTGATGCCAGACCGTATCGAAGCCGGTACCTTCCTGATGGCAACGGCCGCGACCGGCGGCGACGTCACCGTGAGGAACGCCCTCCCCGAACACCTCAAGATGGAGCTCGATAAGCTGCGGAACATGGGCGTTGAGGTAAACACCACCCCCGGCTCACCAGGCATCGGGGTGCGGGTCGAAGATCCCGCCGCTCTGACCGGCGTAGACGTGGCGACCCTTCCTTTCCCCGGCTTCGCGACCGACCTGCAGGCCCAGATGATGGTCTTGCTCACCCGGGCTTCCGGCGCGAGCATCATTACTGAGAACGTCTACGAGAACAGGCTCCAGATCGCCGAAGAGCTCAACCGCCTCGATGCCGCCATAGACCTCTTCGGCGGCCACAGGGCGCTGATCCGCGGCCCGCGTCAGCTCTCGGGGACCATCGTCCAGGCGCCCGACCTGCGCGGCGGCGCCGCCCTCGTCATGGCCGGCCTCGTCGCCGACGGCACCACCCTCGTGGACGGTGCCAAGCACATCCTGCGCGGATATGAGGATTTCGAAGACAAGCTCTCCGCCCTCGGCGCAACCGTCGCCTTCGAAGCGGAGGCCCCAGTCCGCCACTAAAACGAACCGCAAGAATACTTGACACGTGACAAGCGAAGGCGACGCCGAAGCGTGCTGAAAGTGGAAGCCGCAGGCTGGAACGTGCTGAAAGCGGAGCCTGGAGGGTGTAGCGTGCTGACAAGCCGTCCATAGGGCAGCGTGCTGTAGAATAGTTTGCTCTCGTTGGTGTCTTCAAAGCGGAGAGTCTTCTGGCCGTAATAGCTGAGAACACAGAGGTATTCGCGCTCACGCAGCAGCTCGTGCGCTACAGATCTTATACGCCCGGCGCGGCGCAGTCCGCCATAGACTTCATCAACGGCTGGTTCGGGGCACGCGGGCTGGAGACGGGGCGGTATTCGGGCGCGGGACCTCGCGGAGATCTGACGTCGCTCGTGGTGCGAGTGGGGGAGGGGGAACCAAGGATCCTGCTCCACGGCCACGTCGACGTGGTGCCTGGCGAGGAGTCACAGTTCGAGCCGTGCGAGGAGGACGACGAACTCTACGGCCGCGGCGTCTACGACATGAAGGGTGCCCTCGCCGCGATGATGTACGCCGTCGAGGACCTGCAGAACCTGAGGTGCGAGGCAACGGTCGAGCTGCTCGTCGTTCCGGACGAGGAGGGCGAGCACGGCGCCAGGACGGGGGCCGAGGTCTTGATCGGGAACGGCCACATGGGTGACTTCCTGATCACGGGCGAGCCGACCGACTTTCACATCGGCACGCAGGCCAAGGGCGTGCTCGACGTCCGCGTGACGCTGCGCGGCAAGAGCGCCCACGGCTCCCAGCCCTGGCTCGGTAAGAACGCCGCGCTCCTGGCCTACGAACACTTCCGCAGGGTGGCCGACCTACCCTTCGCCAAACAGCGCAGCGAGCTTTTCCCTTACCCGAGCGTGAACCTCGCGCGCATCATCGGGGGGGACGTACTCAACCGCGTCCCCGACCGTTGCACCTACGACCTCGACATCAGGTACCTTCCAAACCAGGAGCCGGACGAGATCGTACGCCAGATCCGGTCCGTAGACCTCCCGGCCGACGTGGAGGTCCTGTTCTACCGCGAACCCACCTACGTCTCGCGCCGCAACCCCTACGTGAAGGCACTGCGCGAGGTCTCGGCGCGGCACTTCCGCGGCAACCCCGTCGGCGTGGGCCGCCACGGCGCGAGCGACATCGTCTACTTCCAACGCGCAGGAATACCAGGTGTAGAATTCGGCCCCGTCGGCGGCGGGCACCACGGTCCCAACGAGTACGTCGTCATATCTTCCCTGGAGACCTACAGGCAGATGATCGTGCAGTTCGTACAGATCGTCGGTCGCAACGGTAAGATAGCCTGATGCCGGAAGACTGGACCTTGAGAAGACGGATCATCCTCTCCGGAGCCGAAATCGCCTACGACGTGCTCGGCTTCGGTCCCCCGCTACTCCTCGTCCATCTTACCCGCACCAACTCCTATATCTGGCGCAACGTCGCCCTGAGACTCGCCGACAGGTTCAGCGTCTACGCCTTCGACCTCCTCGGCTTCGGCCAGTCCGAACGCAGGGAAGACCTCGACGTCTCTATCCCGAACCAGGCGCGCCTTCTGACCGATCTTGTAGAAACCCTGAACCTCGACGCCCCTTCCGTGGCCGGTCACGACATCGGCGCCGCAATTGTGCTACGCGCCCACCTGCTCGAGGGCGTTCCCTTCGACTGCATCGCCCTCGTAGACAGCGGCGCCGTGCGACCCTGGATCACCCCGACGACCAACCACGTTAAAGACCACCTCGCCGTCTACGAGACCTTACCTACCGAGACCTTCGAAGCCGTCATAACCCCGCACCTGCGCACAGTGACGTACCGACCGATGGACGAAGTTACGCTCGCGATCTACCTCGACCAGTGGAAGGGCGAGCAACGTCAAAAGCTCTACCTCCAGAAAGACGTCCAACTCGACGAAGAAGACACCGCCGATTTCGAGCCCCTGCTCCCTTCCATCACCGTCCCCGTCCGGATCATCTGGGGCGAGAACGACGCCTGGCTCCCTCCCGCCACCGCCGAACGCCTGCACCAACTCATCCCCGGCTCCGACCTCGTGCTCCTACCCGACACCGGTCACTTCGCTACAGAAGACGGCCCACAAAAAGTCGCCGCAACACTCTTCGATTTCTTCACCGATTCGATTGCAGCGACCCCGGCTAAACGCCAGCGACGCAATTGAACCTGTCCGCGCCCAAGCGCCTTCTCCTGCACTTCGTGGATTCCCGCTTCCCGCTTTCGCGGGGACAAGCTTCGCGGGAATGACGAATGGGTCGGGAGCAAAGGCGTAGGAATCGTATTCTCCCAGTTCGCTACACGCCGTGGCAGCATTCTCGCGGATTCCGTATCAGCCACCAGACCAAGAAGCTGACGAGCTGAAATGCTGGAATGCTGACCGGCTGAAACGCTGACTAGCTTCTACTGGATCCGGCCTCGCTGAAGGGCTCGGCTTCTCCTCGTGGTTGCGATCCTCCGGCCATGGTCGGCTCTGCCTCGGCTTCGGCCTCTTCCTGGGCGATCGCACCGCCGGAGATGGCGACGATGCCGTTATCCAGGGAGGAGATCTCTCCGCCCACGCTCGCCCAGACGCCGACGGAGAAGCCCTCGTCGACGGGCTCTCCTATCTTCTGTTCGTACTCGACCTGCTCGCCCTCGGAGACGAGCGGCGTGGCGGGCTTGAGCAAACCGCCGCCAAGGGGCACGTTCACGCCCGAGACCTTGCCGACCAGCGAGACGATGCCTTCTTCCGGACACTCCGTCTCTATCTCGGCGTACTCCTTGCCCTGCCTGCCGTGGGGGATCAAGAAGAGGGAGTTCGTCATCCGTCGCACGTAGGCGTCCTCCGTACCAAGCTCGGCGATGGCCATGTCGTGCAGGTACGGCCCGCCGTCGAGCACCGTGAGGCGGTCCGAATTCTCTAAATCCACGCCCGCGATCCCAAGCACCTCGGTCACCGAAGCGCCTATCGGAACCTCGAAGACGCTGGTGTCAACCCCCTCGCCGTACACGGTGAAGAACTTGGTGGTTAAGGGTTTGCCGAGGAAGAGCGCGTTGTAGACGTTGAGCAAAGACTCCGTATTGTTGACGACCTTGCCGACATCAGGTGGCATCCCCGGGCGCCTTGTCCCGTCAGGGTTGTCCACGAACCGCGGCACCCTCGTCTCCGTCGCGTGCTTGACCAGGGTCTTCTCCTCGCCGAGGGCGTAGGTGTTCGGCACGTAGCGCACGTCGAAGACGTCACCCGAGTGCTCCTGATACTCGGCGAACCACTCGCGGTCTTTCTCGTGGACGCAGAAGGAAATCTGCTCGAAGTCGAAGATCGCCTTCATCGCCTCGAAGACCAGCAGGAACTCCTCTAAGTGCTCCTTGTGCAAGAGCTTGTCCCCCCAGTAGCCGGGCTCGCTCTCGGTGGCGTTGACGAGCAGGTGCGGCAGGGGTTTCTTGTACTTGAAGTAGGTCGGAAAACCGCCGCCCCCCGCGCCGACGATGCCGGCCTGGCGCATGATCTCCACGGCCTCATCGACGCTCAAGGCCTTGACTTCTTCGAGGCTGCGCTGCTTTAAATCGGCCATGATCCAGCCAACTAGTTGAGCTCGACGCCAGGCGCAGTGTCAGAGTAATCGAACTCCGCAGCCCGGCCCACGTAATACTGCATGTCATCGGGCACCTCGTCGCCCGGGTAAATGGCCTCCACCGGACACTCCGGCATGCACATAGAACAGTCGATGCACTCCGCCGGATTGATTATGAAGTGGTCACCGGCATCGTAGATACAATCCACCGGACAGGCCCCCACGCAAGCCGTGTTCTTCGTACCAATACAAGCTTCGGTGATGACGTAAGCCACGACCCTCCCTTTTGTTAACGCTAGACGCCCCAAAGGCCAGTCTATCAGCATTTCGGCATTTCGGCACTTCAGCCTGCCAGCCAGGATGTCCGTGGCGTGACGCTCGCCGACACGCGTACCAGGTTGGCCCGCAAGCAACTACAGTAACATAATTAGCCGGCTAACCATCGGCAACAAGACCTGAAATGCTGAAATGCCGAAATGTTGACAAGCTTGTGAAGCAAGCGTGCTATTACTCGTTGCTTGCTACTGTTAGTAGCTTCTTGAAATCGGGTGCTTGCGAGGGTATATTGCGGTTGGATATCGGGTAGAAAGGTCGTTTTGATACTAGGTCTGTTGCAGCAGGAAGCTTCTTACGGGATGGTCTATCTGTACGTGGGGATCTTCATGTTGCTAGTCACGGGTTTCGTGGTGACCACGCTTGTGCTTGCGCGGCTCATCTCCCCGGGCCGGCGGTCGAGCACAAAGGCGCAGAACTACGAGACGGGGGAGATGACGGTCACGGACCCGTGGCGGCCCTTCCCGGTCCGCTACTACGTTTTCGCTTTGCTGTTTCTCGTCTTTGACGTAGAGGCGGCCTTCCTGTATCCCTGGGCCGTCATCTACAAGAGTCTTGGGATCTACGGTTTCGTTGAGATGGTCATTTTCGTAGCCATTTTGGCGGTCGGTTTAATCTACGCGTGGAAGAAGGGGGCCCTTAAATGGGTGTGATGCAGCAGTTCAACGAGCCCAACATCGTGACCACGAGCACGGACAAGCTCTTCAACTGGGCCCGCAAGAACTCTCTGTGGCCGCTCCAGTTCGGGCTCGCCTGTTGCGCCATAGAGATGATGTCCACCGGCATGGCCCACAACGACCTGGACCGCTTCGGCGCCGGTTTCTTTGCGGCCTCGCCGCGGCAGGCCGACGTCATGATCGTCTCGGGCACCGTCTCGACCAAGATGGCCGAGCGGATGACCCGCCTCTACGAGCAGATGCCCGAGCCCAAGTGGGTGATAGCGATGGGCGCTTGCGCCATTTCGGGCGGCCCGTTCCTGGACGGCTATTCAGTCTTGATGGGGGCCGATAGGGTGATTCCGGTGGACGTGTACGTTCCGGGTTGTCCGCCGCGACCCGAGGCGCTCATCTTCGGGATTATGACGCTCCAGAAGAAGATAGAGCGCGACCAGCAGGTCGGCTACGAGAGGCCGAGGCCCGCGCTCGTGGACGAGGACGGCACCATAAACGAGTACCTCCCAGAGCGGGAGTACACCGGGATCAGCGAGGGCAAGGCCCCGCGCCTGGAAGGCATCCGACCCCTCAAGCGTACCTACGTCTTCCAGCGCGAGGGCATGCCGCCCGCCTCGCAGACCGACGTGGGCTGGGTCCCCCCGGAAGTAAAGAAGCGGCTCAAGGAAGAGGCGAAGGCCACGAAAGCGACAGAAGCCGAGGCGAAGGCCGCAGAGGCGGGCGCGAACAAGGAGAATGCCTAGGTGCCCCTCACGTTGCCGGAGGGGAACCTCCAGACCCGGTTACAACGCTACCTCGATGGCCTGAACAACCAGCACGGCCTGGAAGAGTCCGAGATCCTGGACAACGTGGTGAGGGTCGTGGCGAGTCCTGGGGACGTTCCCGCTGTGCTGGCGACCGCGCGGGAGACGCTCGGCATCCCGCACCTCTCGTTTATCACGGTGGTAGACAGGCAGGGCTCGTTCGAGCTGACTTACGAGCTGATGGACTTCCGTGGGGCCAGGGTCAGGGTCAAGACGGTCATCGAGGGTGACGAGCCGGTGATCGGGACGGTCACGGGGACTTATCCCACGGCCAACTGGCACGAGCGGGAGGCTTACGACATGTTCGGGGTCGCTTTTGCGGGGCATCCCGATCTGCGGAGGACGTACATGTGGCAGGACCACTTCGACCACCACCCGCTGCTCAAGAGCTTCGAGATCAGCACCAAGCGCACCTTCGAGGGACTGAGGTAGGGTTATGCTAAGCGAGGAACGCCGTGCACATCACGAGGGCGCTCTCACCGAGCCGGCGAGCAGCCGCCTGGTAAGCCCGGACATCAGGGACGAGTTCGGCCTGGAGACCATAGACATGAACATGGGGCCGCAGCATCCCGCGATGCACGGGCTCTTGAGGCTCATCCTCGAACTCGACGGCGAGACCGTCGTCAGGTGCGACCCCGTGATGGGATACTTGCATCGCTGCCAGGAGAAGATCGCCGAGAACCGCATGTACCCGGCCGTCATCCCCATGACAGACAGGCTCGACTACTTTGCCAACATGCACAACGAGCACGGCTATGTACTCGCCGTCGAAGATCTGCTCGACGTCGAGATACCGCCGAGGGCCGAGTACATCCGGGTGCTCATGTGCGAGCTGATGCGGCTCGCGAGCCACATACCCTCCATCGGCTTCCTAATGCTGGAGCTCGGCGCTTTCACCCCGATCCTGTACGCGTTCAGGGAGAGGGAGCGCGTACAGTCCATCTTCGAGGCCGTTACCGGTGCGCGGATGATGTTCCATTACATCCGCATCGGGGGCGTCAAGGCGGATCTTCCGCCCGATATACCGCAGAAGATCTGGGACTACACCGAGAGCCTCGAGGACCACTTCCAGCGCGACTTCGTGGACCTCATAGCGGGGAACGAGATCTTTATCTCCCGCACCCGCAACGTCGGGAAGATGACGCAGGAGCAGGCTGTCGAGATGGGCGTGACCGGGCCGGCCCTGCGCTGCACCGGCGTGGATTTCGATATCAGGCGCGACTACCCGTACAGCGTCTACCCCGAGCTGGACTTCGACGTGATCACCGATACGGCGGGAGACGTTGAGGCCTCGTACCGGGTGCGTATTGCGGAGTGTCTGCAGAGCATAAGGCTCATAAAGCAGTGTCTAGAGAAGATGCCTGAGGGCGAGGTCATGGGAGATCTCGGCCGCAGGCTGCGACCGGAGGAGGGCGACGGCTTCGGAAGGGTGGAGAGCCCGCGCGGGGAGTTCGCGGTCCACGTCGTCTCTGACGGCTCGGATACGCCTTATCGGGTTCACTACCGCGACCCGAGTTTCTGCAACATGCAGCTCCTGCAGGAGGTCGTGCCCGGTCATTACCTGCCTGACATCATGCCGATCATGGGCCTCGTCGACCCCGTCTCCGGCGGGTGGGACAAGTAGATGCAGACGGTACTTGAATTGCTCGACGCAGAGCCGATCCGGCTGCTCATCTCATTCGGGGCGGTCTTGTTCCTCGTGCTCAACCTCGCCGCCGTCCTGACGATGGCCGAGAGGAAGGTCTCGGGCTACATTCACCTGCGCTACGGGCCGAACAGGGTCGGACCGCGCGGTCTGCTGCAGCCCGCCGCCGACGTCTTCAAGCTCTTCACCAAGGAGAACGTCTCACCCGGCAGGTCCGACCTCTGGGTCTTCCTCGGGGCACCGATAGCCATGTTCATACCGGCCGCGCTCGTGTGGCTGGTCGTTCCCTTCGCGCCCGACGCTGTGGTTGCGGATCTGAACGTCGCGATACTATTCTTCGTCGCCATTACCTCCATCGGCGCTCTTGGCGTCGTGATGGCCGGGTACGGGAGCCGCTCGGCGTTCTCGTTGCTCGGCGCGCTGCGCGGGGCCGCGCAGATGATCTCCTACGAGGTGCCATTGATCCTTAGCCTCCTCGGCGTGGTTATGCTCACGGGGAGCCTCTCGCTCGTCGACGTGGTGAACGCGCAGGGCGACACGATATGGACCTGGTACTTCCTGCCGCAGCTGCCGATGTTCATAACGTTCTACATCGCCGGGCTCGCCGAGGTGAAGCGGGTTCCTTTCGACTTGCCTGAAGGGGAGAGCGAGATCGTTGGCGGGTTCATGGTCGAGTACTCGGGAATGACCTGGGCCCTCATACAGGCGGCGGAGTTCGCCTCGATGGCGGTCATGTCGGCGATCACCGTTACGCTCTTCGTTGGTGGCTGGCAGCCGCCGTTGCCATTTTTGGACCTAGGGAACTTCAATTGGGCGTGGTTCGGCATCAAGACGGCGCTGATCATGTTTACTTTCCAGTGGATAAGGTGGAGCGTGCCCCGTCTCAGGATGGATCAGCTCATGGACCTTGGCTGGAAGATTTTGGTTCCGATCACCCTGATCTGGCTGTTCGTCACGGCCGGCGCGATTCTGATTTTCTAGGAGGTATTGATGCCGCAGGTTGGACAGGGCATTATGAAGGGGATGGGGGTGACCTTGAGGCACCTCTTCGGGCAGAAGATCACACGCCAGTACCCAGAGTACAAGCGCGAACTGCCCGAACGCAGCCGCGGGATGCTCACCGTAGACATGGATCGCTGCATCGCGTGTCTGCAGTGCATGAGGATCTGCCCGGACCACTGCATCTCGATCGAGCAGACCAAGCGCGACGCCGACGGTTCGGGCAAACCGAAACCTTACCCTATCGGGTTCGTGATCGACGACTCGCGCTGCATGTACTGCTCGCTGTGCGTCGAGGTCTGCCCCGTTAACTGCATCTACCACACCGAGGAGTTCGAGGCGCAGGCCTACAACCGCCTGGAGCTCGCCAGGCAGTTCGGCGAGCTCCCCGTCGACCCGAGGATAGATCCCAAGCCGGCCGTAAAGAAGAAGAAAAAGCCCACCGGCAAGAAGGCTCCGAGGACCGTAGAGCAGCCTAGGACCGGGGACGAAGCGGCTTGACCGTCGCGTTCGTGTTTCTGGCCGGGATGACGCTGGTCTCGGCGCTCGGGGTGGTGTTGAGCCGCAGCGTCGTGCATTCTGCGCTGTTCATGTCGGGATCGTTCCTCGGGATCTCGGGTTACTTCGTGATGCTCAACGCGCCCGCGCTCGCCGCGTTCCAGGTCTTGATCTACGTCGGGGCAGTGACGGTGGTGATTTTGTTCGGGATCATGTTCACCCAGAAACCGCAAGTCAGGCGCTACCGCACCATAATCAATCGCCAGTTCTGGCCGGGTTTCTTCGTTGCTGCAGGTGTCGGACTCTTCCTGGCCTACGTGCTGGCGGCCGAGAATTGGGGAGCGACGAGGGCGGGTAACGGGCCGCGGGAGGTTGCCGCCTTTGGGCGTGACCTGCTCGGCGTCAGCCAGGGGGCTGAGATCTTCACCCTACTTTTCGAGGTAGCCTCGGTGCTGCTCCTGGTGGCCGTGGTCGCTGCCATCGTCGTTAGCCGCCGCAAGATGGGCCAGGGCGTCGACAGGGGGGTGCGCGAGTAATGCCAGAGATGCCGGCCCAGGTTCAGCAGTTCATCGAGGCGCTCGTTTCAGCGCCGCCGCTCGATGGTTACCTCGTGGTGGGGGCGTTTCTGTTTGCCATTGGGGCGTGGGGGGCTTTGATCCGGCGCAACGCCGTCGTCATCTTTATGTGCGTCGAGTTGATGATCAACGGTGTCAACCTGACGCTCGTCGCCTTCGCGGACTATCTTCCCGGGGCCGGTGGCCTTGGCGTAAGCTACGCGGTGCTCGTCATTGCCATAGCGGCCGCGGAGATCGCAGTCGGACTTGCTATAGTGCTCGCCGTGTTCCGTTCGCGGCGGACGGTGAACGTAGACGAAGTGGCCTCGATGAGAGGCTAGAGGGAGGCCCGTGCAGACCGTAGGCCAACAGCTGATCATAACGGCCATACCGGCGCTTCCGGCGCTGGTTTTCCTCGTGCTGACCCTGTTCGGGCGCCTCCTCAAGGAGAACGCCCAGTACGTGGCCATCCTCGGGGTGACGATCTCGCTGGTCTTCTCCGTGTTCGCCCTACTCTTCGTGGCCGGCATCGTGCCAGGCGGCGGGGCGCCGATAGAGTTTTCGGTGAACTGGATCAACCTCGGCGCCGGCGGCAATTTCTCGATGGGCGTCTACATCGACGGCCTCGCCGCCGTGATGCTCGTCGTGGTGAGCTTCGTGAGCCTCATGATCCAACTGTACTCGGGCGCCTTCATGGAGGGCGACAAACGCTTCGCCTGGTTCTACGCCGTGCTTAACCTCTTCACGGCCTCGATGCTCGGCTTGGTCCTGGCACCGAACTTCATCCAGCTCTACGTGTTCTGGGAGCTCGTCGGCCTGTGCTCTTACCTGCTGGTCGGGCACTGGTTCGAGAAACCCTCGGCGCGCGACGCGGCCTTGAAGGCCTTCGTCGTAACCAGGATCGGTGACGCCGCGCTGTTTGTCAGCATCATCATCTTCTGGGCGACGACGGGATCCGTGGCCTTCTCGGACATCTCGTTGGCGGCCCAGTCCGGGTTTATAGGCGGTTCGTTGTTCACGACGGCCGTCATACTCGTCTTCGTGGGCGCTGTCGGCAAGAGCGCGCAGTTCCCCCTTCACGTGTGGCTTCCGGACGCGATGGAGGGCCCGACGCCGGTGAGCGCCCTGATCCACGCCGCGACCATGGTCGCCGCGGGCGTCTATCTTGTGGCTCGCACCTTCGACATCTTCGTCCAGAGCCCGACGGCCATGCTCGTCGTCGCCTACATCGGCGGCTTCACGGCGCTCATGGCGGCGACGATGGCGCTGGTCAAGAGGGACATAAAGCGTGTGATTGCCTACTCCACCGTCTCCCAGCTCGGGTACATGATGCTTGGACTGGGGATAGGCAACTACACGGGTGGCATCTTCCACCTCTACAATCACGCGTTCTTCAAGGCGCTCCTCTTCCTCTGTGCGGGCAGCATCATCTACGCCATGGACTCTTACAACCTGTTCGAGATGGGAGGCTTGAGGCGCAGGATGAAGATTACGTTCTGGACCATGGTCATAGCGGGTCTCTCGCTCTCGGGGATCTTCCCGTTCTCGGGCTTCTGGTCAAAAGACTCCATCGTCGCCTCGGCCTACGACGAGCACTACTACGTGCTCTTCGGCATGGCGCTCCTGACGGTGTTCCTGACGGCTTTCTACATCTTTCGCGCCATCTTCCTGGCCTTTACTGGCGAGCCGCGCACGCAGGGAGCGCGGGAGGCGGCGGAGTCGCCGGGAATCATGACGGGGCCGATGATGCTCCTGGCCTTCCTCTCGATAGTCAGCGGCTGGGTCGGGATACCGCCGGGGTTCGGGATACCGATCCCTGACTACTTCGCCGAGTTCGTGCATCCGAGCGAGTTCGCCGTGCAGACGCTCAACATCGAAGAGCCCGGCTTCAGCTTCGTGCTCGCCGGGATATCGGTCCTCGTCGCGCTGCTCGGTATAGGCCTCGCCTACGCGCTCTACGTCGCGAGGCCGGCGCTGGCCGGAATGCTCGCCGGCAGGTTCTCCTGGCTCCACACGTTCCTGGATAAGGGCTGGTACTTCGACGACCTCTACGGTGCGACGTTTGTGCGGTTCGCGATTTGGCTCGGGAGGGCGATCCGGGGCTTCGACCGCAAGGTTATCGGTGGGGCCGTGAGCGGGATCGGGCGCGGGGCTACGGGTACGGGCGGTCTGCTGCAGCGGTTGCAGAGTGGCGGGGTGCAGAATTACGCCCTGTTCATCCTGCTCAGCGTGCTCATCATTGGCATCGTGGTGGGGGCGCAGTACGCCGTGATCGTGGTCGGCCTGATCGCGCTGGTGACCATCACCGCCTTCGCCGTGGGGACCCGCCTGTGATTACGACCGTAACCATCCTGGTTCCCCTGCTCGGCGCGATCCTGATGCTTCTCCTGCCAGACGACGTTCGCCTGGTGCGCTACGCCGCCCTCGGTGTGGCGGCCGTTCCCCTGATCCTCACGATATACGTCTACTTCGCCTTTGGGGGCGACCTGGGCGTTGCGGATCTCGCGCAGGATTTTACCTGGATCGGGTCGCTCAACATAGGCTACAGGGTCGGCCTGGACGGACTCGGGTTCGGCATGTTCTTCCTCTCGGCGTTCCTGACGGTGATCGCGGTCGTGGCCTCGCAGGACGTAAACCGTAACCTCAAGCAGTACTTCGCTGCGCTTTTCGTGGCCGAGGTTGGGATGCTAGGGGTCTTCGCGGCGCAGGACCTTATCCTGTTCTACGTGTTCTTCGAGATCACCTTGATCCCGATGTATCTGCTCGTGGGCGTGTGGGGCGACGAGAACCGGCGCCCAGCCGCGATTAAGTTCTTCATCTTCACCTTCCTCGGTTCGACGGTGATGCTCGCCGGCTTCCTGGCGTTCGGCATCCTCGCGAACACCTACTCGATGGACGCCCTCGCCGGCGGTGGCGGCCTCTCACGGGCCGCCCAGGTCGCCGTTGCGGCCCCGATCCTTTTCGGGTTGCTCATCAAAGTTCCCGCGGTGCCGTTGCACGGCTGGCTTCTCGACGTGTACGTCTCGAGTCCGACATCGACCAACGTGTTGCTCTCGGGGGTTTTGCCGAAGCTGGGGACGTACGGCATCATCGCGGTGGCGATACCTCTTCTACCGCAGGGTATCGAGCCTTTCCTCCCTTACCTTGCGGCTTTCGGGGTGATCAACATCCTCTATGGGTCGTTCGTGGCGTTCATGCAACCCGACCTGAAGGCACTCGTTGCCTTCTCATCGATAGGAACCCTCGGCTTTATCCTGCTCGGCGCGGCCTCCGGAAACTCCGTCGGCCTGAACGGCGCGGTCTTCCAGCAGGTCTCGCACGGGCTCTACTCGGCGCTCCTGTTTATCCTCGTTGGCGTGATAGCCGCGAAGACGGGCACGCGCCGCATAGGCGAGCTCGGCGGGCTCGCGGCCAGGATGCCCTGGGCCGGCGGGTTGCTGGCTTTGGGTGCGCTCGCCGCGATGGGGTTGCCAGGGCTTGCCGTGTTCGTCTCCGAGTTTATGAGCATCATGGGCGGGTACACGACGTTCCCGGTGCAGGGGGTGCTTGCTTCGGTCGGGATCATACTCTCCGCCATGTACCTGCTGTACATGCTGGCGCGTGTGATCTTCGGTCCCATCGAACGTCCCGCCTACGAGGCGTTGGGGGACGCGGACCCGGTCGAGATGGCTTCGGTCGTACCGCTCGCCGTGTTGCTCGTCGTGCTCGGTGTCTTCCCGGCCCTGCTGGTAAGCGTTCAACGTCCGGCCGTCGATGCGGTCCTGGCCGTGATAGGGGGTAGCTAGTGGTCACGGGTCAAACCATCGTCGCGCTCCTGCCCGAGTTGAGCTCGACTGCTTTCGTGATCCTGGTTCTCCTCGTCGGCGCGTTTGCCGAGAGGAACGCGGGCATCGCGACAGGCCTCGCCACCCTGGGAACCCTGGCCGTGTTCGCGAGCGCTGCTGTCCTACTCGCCACCGGCTTCTCGGGAAGCTTCTTCGGCGGCGGCTACGTGGTCGACGGCTTCGCCCTCTACTTCAAGCTCATAGTCGCCGGGTCTGCGTTCTTCGCCGTGCTCGCCGCTGCCCGCTGGTCGGGAGGGACCGGCGACGCCCCCGAATACCTGACGCTCATCCTCTCGGTCGTTCTCGGGGCGACGCTTCTCGTCTCCATGAGGGACCTGTTCGGCATATTCCTCGCGATAGAGCTTGCGACCATCCCTTCCTACGCGATGGTCGCCTTCGACAGGAGCCGCCGCGAGAGCGCCGAGGGCGGGATGAAGTACCTTATAACCGGTGTCATCGCCTCCTCCGTGCTCCTGTACGGCCTCGTCCTGATCTACGGCGTCTCCGGCTCGGCGATGCTCTCCGACGTGGCCGATACGTTTACGGGCAACCTCACGCCCGTAGCCGTTCTCGGTCTCGTCCTGATGATCTCCGGCTTCGCCTTCAAGCTCTCGGCAGCGCCGTTCCACTTCTGGACCCCGGATGCCTACCAGGGGGCCCCGACGAGCGCGGCGGCGTTCCTCTCGGTCGGTCCGAAAGCAGCGACGTTCGCCGTCCTTCTGCGCATACTTCTCGAAGGCATGCCGGAGGCTGCGGCGACCTGGACCGCCGTGATGGCGTTCCTGGCGATCATTACCATGTTCGTTGGCAACCTGGCCGCGCTCAGGCAGCGCAACGTCAGGCGGATGCTCGCGTACAGCTCGGTGGCCCACTCGGGCTACATACTGGCCGCTTTCGCGGCGTTGCAGGGGGCCGGGGTAGCCTTCGCCGTGCAGGCCGTACTGATCTACACCGCGGCCTACGCGATCATGAACATGGGCGCGTTCCTCGTCATCGACCTCGTCGGGGAGGACGCCAAGAACTTTAATGGGCTCATCAGGACGAACCCCGGCGTGGCAGTGAGCATGGCCCTGTTCATGGCCTCGCTCGTCGGCATACCCCCCCTCGCGGGGTTCTTCGGGAAGCTATGGATCATCATCGCCGGAGCCCAATCCGGTTCCGTTCTGGTCTACGTCGTGGTCGGTGTACTAGTCGTCAACACCGTTCTCTCCGTGCCCTACTACTTCGGCATCATCCGGAACATGATCCTGGAGGAGCCGACCATGGAGACGGTGAGGTCGAAAGGGGCCGGCGCCGTGAGGTTCTCCGTGTACGTGCTCGCCGGTCTCACCACCGTGTTCGGCTTGCTCATCATCCCCCTCTCCGCGCTGGTCAAGGCTTCGGGGCTCGCGTGAGGGTTCGTAAAGATCGCCTGCTTCGTATTAGTGTGCGAGCCGTGTTTGGTGTAAGCTAGGCCGCGATGCGAGCGGTAGTACTGGTTGGAGGACAGGGAAGTCGGCTGCGGCCGATAACCTTTGACATTCCCAAGGCTCTTGTGCCGCTACGCAACCGTCCCTTCATGGGCTACATGCTCGACTTCCTGCGCCGCGGCGGGCTCTCGGGCGCGGTGCTCTCTCTCGGGTACCTGCCAGACCCGATCCAGGCCTACCTCCGCGAGCAACAAGACCTCCACGGTTTCTCCGTGGACTTCTCCGTGGACTACGCCGTAGAAGACCACACGCTGGGTACAGCGGGCGGCGTCAAGAACGCCGAAAAGTATCTGGACGGCGAGACGCTCGTCGTGGTAAACGGCGACGTTCTCACCGGCATGGACCTCGCCACGGCGATACAGGTGCATAAGACATCGGACGCGCTGGCCACCATCACCCTCACCAGCGTCGAGGACCCGACGGCTTACGGCCTCGTCGAAGTGGACCACGAGATGCTCGTGCACCGTTTCATCGAGAAGCCGGCTGCGGACGAGGTTACGACCAACCTGGTCAACGCTGGTGTCTACGTGCTGGAGCCCGAGGTTCTCGACATGATCCCGGTCGGCCGCGAGGTCTCGATCGAACGCGAGATCTTCCCCGAACTCCAGGAGAGCGGCAGAATGAGGGCCCACATCACGAGCACTTACTGGCGCGACATCGGCACGCCCCGCAGCTACCTGGCCGCGTCCCAAGATGTCCTCTCCGGCGCCGTCGGGTTGCGTGACGGCTTCGAATACCTGGACATCCATCCTTCCACCGAATGTGGCAAGAACGTCAGGCTCTTGCCCCCGGTCTCTATCGACGAGGGGTGCAGGATCTCGAACCTCGCCACGATAGGCGGGCGCACCTCGCTGGGCAGAGGCTGCATCGTTGGTGAAGGGGCCGTGGTCGAAGGCAGCATCCTCCTCGAAGGCGCCGAAATAGAGGCCGGCGCCGTCGTACGAGGCTCCGTCGTCGGTCCGAACGCCAGGGTCGGCACCAACGCCATCGTGCGCGGCCTCTCCGTGCTCGGCGCCCGCTGCGTGGTCGGTGAAGGCAACGTCCTCGACCAGGGCATCCGCGTGAACCCCGGCGTCGTCGTCTCGCCTCGCAGCTTGCTTTTCTAGCTTCGCTTAGCTCCGCGGGTTTCAGGTTAATGCCGACGGCCCATCCGTCCGACTCCGGGTAGAAAGCTTTTCGGCACGACCTGCCCAGGGCTTCGAAGGCGCTGCGTCGGTCGCGAATTCGGTGCTACTGCTGAAGCCCGAAACCTGATGCCTTACAGCACGTTGCAACGTTAGTGAGCCGATGAGAACATGGCCGCATGAGCGGTTACTCAGAAGACCTAAGAACTAGGATAGTCTTCGCCGTAGAAGGAAGCATGCCCAAGGCCCAGGCGGCCCATACCTTCTCCGTGAGCCTCTCCTCGGTCTCAAGCGCTACGTCGAGAAGGCCCATCGCGGAGAATCGCTAGCCCCCAAGAAGAGGCCCGGCTCTGCTCCCAAGCTCGAGGACAAAGCCATGAAGCTCTTGGGTGAGGACCTCCAAGAGCGGCTCTTCGCCACCCTTCAAGAGCGCTGCGAGTACATGGAGCTCATGACGGGGCTCTCTGTGAGCCGCTCCACGATGTGCCGCGCCATAGCCCGCATCGGTCCGACCAGGAAAAAGGGGGGCGAGTCGCGACCGAGCGCGACGAGTTCTTAAGGGCGGCTTGGCGCGTGACGGTGGCCGCGGCGGTCGAACCGGAGAGGCTCCTCTTCGTGGACGAGTGTGGGACGCACACCTCCCTGGCGCCGCTCTACGGTTACGCACCCAAGGGCGAGCGATTACGGCTTTCGGTGCCGCGCAAGCGGGGCAAGAACACGACCTTGCTCTCGAGCATGAGCTTGGAGGGGATGGGCCCGTCCCTGACGGTGGAGGAAGCGACCACCGCCGTGGTCTTCGAGGCGTACGTGGAGCGGGTGTTAGCTCCGAGCCTTCGTCCGGGGCAGGTAGTGGTCATGGATAACCTCGGAGCCCACCGGACGAAGCGGGTAAGGGAGCTGATCGAGGAGAGGGGATCCGAGCTTGTGTACCTGCCGGCCTACTCGCCCGACTACAACCCGATCGGGGAGGCCTTCGCCAAGATCAAGAACCGCCTTCGCAAGGACGCGGGCAGGGCCAAGGAGGCATTGGTAGAGGCGATAGGGGCGGCGCTCTCTGAGATCAGTGCCCGAGACGCCCGGGGTTTCTTCGAGCATGCCGGATACCGACCTACGGCTCACCTATTGTGAAACGTGCTGTGACACCTTACAAACCCACCTCGCCGCGGTCGCCGACATGTTGTTCTATCCCCAGCGCGGCGTCGGCTGCGAGCGGCGCTCCAGCGGCGTGCTCTGCCGCCCTTGCTTTGAGGCACTCTCCCACGTCGGCAGCCCCGTCTGCGGGCGTTGCGGGCTGCCCACCGCGTTCGCGACGTTCGTGTGCGAGGAGTGCAAGAACGTGGACTTCGGCTTCGAGGGCTCGAGGTGCCGCTCCGATACGGGGGCGTGGGGAAAGAGATCGTGCACGCTCTCAAGTACCGCGGCTACTAAAAGGTGGTCGGCAAGCTTGCCGTGCCGCTGATGCTCCAGGCTCTCGATGACGGCCGTTTCGACGCCGTCGTGCCGGTGCCGCTGCACCGCTCGCGCCTCAGGAAAAGGGGTTTCAACCAGGCAGAACCGTTGGCGCGGGGCGTAGCGGAAAGGATAAACGCGACCGTATCGGATACACTAGAAGTCGTGCGCAGCACACGCGACCAGGTCGAGCTCTCGGCGGCCCAGAGACGGGCCAACGTCGTCGGCGCCTACAGGGCCAGCGGACCTCTCTGGGGCAAAGTCCTCCTCATCGACGACGTCTTACCACCGGCGCAACTATGAGCGCCTGCGCAACAACCCTCGTGCGCGCCGGCGCAGGAAGTCCACGCCTTGAGTTTGTGTAGGACATGTTAGCTGGTCAGCGTGACAGCATCTCCGCACTTCAGCATCTCAGCATTTCAGGTTTTTGTGGCGCGAGATCGGGCGTCCGCGCGCTCAAGAGAACGCTTACCCCTCATGAGCAGGGTCCCGACCACCGGATCAGATACCTGACAGGCTGAAGTGCTGACCAGCTGAAATGCTGAATTGCTCGCGACGACCGAAGGGAGGAGCGAATGGACGTACTCATCAAGGGTCGCAACATCCCCGTGACGGAGGCGTTAGAGCGGTACGCTACGGAGAAGGTGAAGCGTGTCGCCCGGTTCTTCGACGAGGGGCGGAGCGACTCGCGGGCGGACGTGGAGCTTATCCACGAGCGTAACCGCGCCATATCCGAGCCCGAAGTGGCCGAGGCCACTTTGTTTATCAACGGGTCGGTGCTCAAGGCGAGCGAGGCCTCCGAGGACATGTACGCCTCCATCGACAGAATGTCGGACAAGCTCGAGCGTCAGGTCAAGCGTTACAGGGGGCGTCAGATCGACCGCTGGCAGGGCCAGCTGAAGAACACGCCGGACGCTCCGTACGACGTGGCGCAGCCCTTCGTCGTGGAGGACGAGGAGGAACTCGAGGCACGCATCGTGAGGACCAAGCAGTTCCAAATGAAGCCGATGAGCGAGGAGGAGGCGGTGCTCCAGCTGGAGCTCCTCGACCACGACTTCTACGTGTTCACCAGCGCCGATACGGGCGAGATAAATGTGGTATACCGGCGTCGTGACGGAAACTACGGGCTCATAGAGCC
>JBKPOM010000070.1:0-14980 GCA_046733115.1 Actinomycetota bacterium
GATTCGAGGTAGATGCGTATGAGGTGGAAGCCGTCGGCCCCACCGCCGGCGGTCACCAGCACGTACCCAGGCCTAAACGGCATGTCGTAGGCATCTCCGAGCGTCGAGTCGCGACCGACGTAACCCACGTAATAGCTGCGACGGAGGATGGTGGTCGGGAGGCCATACTCGGGCAGCGGATCGTACACCTCGCGGGGCCCATATACCAGGATAAGGTCATAGTACCTTTCGATGGCTTCGGTTATATGGTTATCTCGCCAGTGCCGGCGGATGCGGTCGGGGTCATCCAACACGTCCCTTAGACCCAGAATAGTGAGCGCTGAAGGACGCTCGTCGTGGAAATACTCTAGCGCACGGGACACCTCGCGCTTCATCCCCAACGGGGCCTTGTCCACTATGAATGCATCGGGGCTGAACGATTCTGCCGCGTTCAAGATCAGGCCCGAACGCAGTTTTCTTAAGTGTTCGAACTTGATTGGCAACCTGCCGGGCTTGTAGACGCCGTTTGAGACTTTCACCGCCGACGGCAACTTCACTATGTCTATTCCCTGAGGCATCCGGAAGGCGCTAGACACCGTTGAACCCGTGAGGATCAAAACACCCAGGCCAGGGTCGTGCTCGACGAAGGCTTCCGCCAGCGAGAGCGTGCGCCGCAGGTGCCCGAGCCCGTAGGAGTCATGCGAATACATGAGTATTCTTGGTTTGCTATCCACCCCTAGCACCCCTTCTGACGTTAATAGCTAGCGACTAGTATGTACCAAAGTATGCTGGGCAGGGCATCCCCTAAATGAGTGATTTTTGCTGCATGCGCTTTCTTTCTGGTGCTTTTGGTCTCTACTCTCTTTGTAACAAAACCTTCTCTTGTTGGAACGATACTTGAGGTTGCTCTCGTAGGATGATCCTCGGGAAGCCCTCCTTTGGTCGGTGCCTCTTCTCGCGACTGCATGCCGACGCTTGAGGGAGGCGTACTTGCGGACCTCCTCCTCACGCTTGCTTGGTTGCTAGGGGCGGAGTCGCCGAAAAACATCTTGTTGAGTAGTGGCACGCGGCGCGGGGACTCGTATCCGCTGGGCACACAGCCTCTCCTCTTTTCGGTGTTTCCGGAATGCAGTCGATCCTCTGCTTCGCGTGTAGGCGGAAGCGGGGAGCTCCTTACAGCCGGAACACCCCTAGAAAGGGTAAGTCGTCCTCACGGGTGCCGCCCACCACCTCACCAACGACGCCCAAGGAGGAGCACGATGCTCCTTGGCCTTGAGCGTTCCTGAGAAGCCATCTGGCGGTCAGCCCGAAGAAGGAGGCCGCCAGGAAAAGCATCGTCAGCAGCCCAGCGTTGACCGGGCTGTCATCTGTCGCCTCCTTCGCGGGCGCGAAGAAGAGGGGGGTTCCGTCTTGCGGGGGAGCGTTCCCGTTCGCCCCTTGATCGACGCGTAGCGCATTCGCCATCCCGAGGGCGAAGGATCCTTCGGATCCACTTACGAACAAGGGGAGCAAGACTCCGAGGCAGAGCAGGACGGCCGCCACAACAACCGGCACGCCACGAGCGAACCGACACGCCTTAAGGATAATAAACCCCCACATTACCTCGTATAGTACTACATCATATAAATGTAGGAGGTGAACTTACCCGGCTGGTTGACCGCCTGGAGCGCCAGGGACTGATCGAACGCCACAGGGGTGAACGCGATCCGCGCCAGGTGTTCGCTTGCATCACCAAGCTGGGACTCGAGCGCTTGGCGGAGACGACCCCCACACACCTGGCTGGGGTGCGTCGGAGGTTCCTCGAACAGCTAACACGCACCCAAGTGGAACATCTAGAGGGTGTCTGAGAAGGGTCGATGTAGGCGACCAAGAGAGCTCTACGGAGGTCCCAAAACGGCAAAATGACCGCCGAAACGCTCCTCTACAGCCCCGCAAAGGCTGATTCCGGCGGCCTGCCAGGACTTTTCAGACACCCTCTAGGGTATCTTGCAATGATATTGGGCTGTACGGCATCATGGGAGGATGAACGCCTACTCAGAAGATCTAAGGAAGAAGATCGTCGAGGCCGTCGAATGGGGGATGACCAAGATCGAGGCCGCCAAGACCTTCGACGTGGGCATCTCCTCGGTCAAGCGCTACGTCGCCGCGGCCAGAGCCGGCCGGTCTCTCGCCCCGAAGGAGCGCCCGGCTCCAAACCCAAGCTAAACGAGACCGCCAGGAGGCTCTTGGAGGCCGACCTCCGGGAGCGCCCGGCGGCCACGCTGCCCCAGAGGCTGCCCCAGAGGCGCGAGTTCCTGCGACGGGTGGCCGGCGTGCGGGTGAGAGACTCCACCGTCAGTCGGATGCTCAAACGGATGGGTTGGACCCGAAAAAAAGACGGGTGGGTGCGTCAGAACGCGTCGAGTTACTGAGCGCGGCTTGGCAGGCGACGGTCGCAGGAACTACGGAAGCGGAGCGCTTCGTGTTCTCAAGGACGAGTGCTCGACGAACGTCTCGCTTCGCCCGCTGTACGCTTGGTCGCCTAGGGGCGAGCGGGCACTCTACTCGGCGCCGCGTAACGGAGGAGCCAACGTCACCCTGCTCTCCAGCATGGCGCTCTCGGGCATGGGACCATCGCTCGCGGTGGAAGGGGCGACCACCAGGGCAGTCTTCGAAGCGTACGTGGAGGAGGCGCTCGCCCCGAGCCTGCGCTCGGGACAGGTCGTGGTGATGGACAACCTCACGGCCCACAAGGGAGAGCGGGTGAGGAATCTCATCGAGGAGCGAGGTTGCGAGTTCGTCTACCTGCCACCCTACTCGCCTGACTTCAACCCCATAGAGCAGGCCTTCTCCAAGCTCAAGGCGTCGCTACGCAGGGCCGAAGCTCGCACCCGCGAGGCGCTAATCGAGGCCATGGGAGCGGCGTTGTCCACCATCAGCGCCCAGGACGCCTCGGGCTTCTTCGGCTTCTGCGGCTACCGGTCCGCGGCCCAACTGCTATGACAGCCGCTCTAGCGGTCGTATGGCATCAACTGCTGGAGGCATACCCGAACGTGACCTAGGGATCAGGACGACAGACACCCGGACTCGACCGAGTCCGTAAGCGCGAGGCGCAACGCGATCTCGTACAAAGATGTGCTGCAACCGTGCAGCAACCCTAGCAAATATCCTGAAAGGTCAGGAAAAGCGTCGTAGGCCAAATCCCTCTATTTGCAGGCATTTTGCAAGCTCCAGCAACCTTCAGCAAACCATCACAGTGCCTTCACACGGCAGAGGTCGCTGGTTCGAACCCAGCATCGCCCACCAGGGTTTGCGGAATGGCCCTTACCTTTTCGACAGATCACCGAAGCCCGAACGCCAGAAACAGTTCCTTCCAGGCGAACTGCTCCTGCTGAAGGTCGTGCCCCCACGCGATGCGTTCTTTGCTTCTCGCCGCCTCCGTCGAGAGGAACCTTGGGTCAGGCTCGAACCCCACCCGCCACAGGTTCAGCCGGTCGGCGTCCCAGCACACCCCGACCGTTGGTTCCTCGCTGAGGCCGCCGTTGGTGTGCTCCTCGCAGGCAAACGCCAGCAGGTCCATCTCCTCGTTCCCGAGGTCGAACGCCCCGCCGCGCAGCTCCCTGGCCAGAACCGCCGCCCTCGGGCCGTGCATGGGGTCGAAGCTGTCGTTGAACCTCATCGAATCGTGAAAGAGGGCGAACATGAACACGAGAGCCGGGTCGGCGCCCGGCGTCTCGGGAAGTAGGGCGAGACCAGCGGCGGCGACCCGCCGCCAGTGGCTCTGACCGTGTATGGAGGAATCCTTGCCCGTGGACCTCGCAAGGACGGCGTCCACGAGTTTTGCAGGGTCCGGTATGGAGATAACCACGCTCGAACCCACGCCAGTTACCCGAGGACCCATCGCCGGGCTTTTACGGCCATAGCTACGGTCAGTTTCATGGCTGCGAGGCAGTGGGTGAGCTGGGAGACTCGCTCACCCCGTGCTGGTGGTCCCGCGGTTGGTCGTTCTCGACCCGGCCGAACTCGATAAGCGTCAGCCAGTCAGGGTGTCCGAGTCTCCTGCCATGGCTCACCGGGGACTGCCTCCCAAAAGTCGCCCCAGGACCCCGAGAGGACTCTTCTTCGAGAGGATCGAGCCCCCTAGGAACCTCTGGAGCTCGTTCGCTTCGAAGACCGTGACGTTGCCTTTCGTGCCGCTGCTGTAGAGGTAGTCGGGCTTGGCCCTGCGCAGCTTGGCTACGGTGCCGTGTATATCCTCGGAGCGGAAGACGATCTTGTCGTCCCTCCTGCTCCACGCAGCGGGGTCGTGCAGCCACTGCTGCACCAGCTCCTCGCGAACCCTGTCGTGGCGGCTCCTGCCGTACTCCTCCATCGTGACGATCCGGCAACCAGTCGGGCAAGGAGGCGTATTCCGAGATTATCTCCCGAAGCACCGAGGAGGAGATCTCCAGGGTGTCGAAAGGCTCCTCGCGATCCCGGCGTAGGCGCCGCAGCATCTTACTCAGGTACTCTTTGTAGAGGGCGGTGCCGAGGTTGATTTCGATCTGCTTGACCCGTCTGCCGAGTCTTCTCGCCTCGCCGGTGTGGTCGGGCAGCGACGCTCCGGTGTGGACGATCAGGGCGCGCTTGCGCAGCTCCGAGTCGAAGGTGTCCTGCCCCGCGTTCATGGAGAGGACCACAGGCGTATACTCCTTCAACCTGACGGGGTCGTACTTTATTAGCGCGGCACCGTGCTGACCGAAACGGATCTTGTCTATGTCGTCGAAGACGAGCGGGTAGGGGCTCTTCTGCTTCATGAGCACCGGGACCTGACCCTTGGTGAACCAATCGTTGGGCGGGAAACCTTCTTTACCACCCATGGAGAGGAGCAGAGTCTTGACGAGCTCGGACTTACCGCAGTTGCTCTTACCATAGAGCAGCCCGAAGTCGCGGTAGTCCCAGACGTCTTCTCCCCTGGCGAGCGCTGAGTTGCGCAGGTCGCATACGAACGGACCGGCGTAGAACCAGCTCCAGAACATGAAGTAGTCCCGCGCGAGCTTCTCGCGCTGGCCTTTGAAGAGCTGGTATCCGCTGAAGTACTCGAGCCACGCGTGAACATCCGTCTCGACGGCCCCGGCGGGGACGTTCAGGTCCAGTTCCTTGCCCGAGAGCGCCACCAGGCCCGAATCAGGGTGAATGCTCAGGTACTCCTCGGGGTTCTCCTCCTGTGTGCGCGAGTTGCTCTTGACGTAGCGCACGGCGCGCTGCGCCGTCTGGCGGTTTATCTTCGCCACGCTGCCCTTCGTCTCTATGGCTGAGGAGATGCCACCGTAGCGCCTTGGTGGTCGGGACCGGACGGCCTTGTGCACGGTGGTGAGATCCGGGGGCCCGTCCTGCACGACGATTACTTGGGGCGACCTGGAGTCCTTCCTTGCCGGTGAGAGGGCGGGGAGGTCCTTCGCGTCGAACTCGCCTTCGATCTGGTCCCGCTCGATGATGCTCGTGGTGGACCTGTCCCTGATCCTCTCGTAGGCGCCCTTGAAGTGCTCCCAGGCCGCCGGGTCGTCGTCGAAGCAGACGTAGCCCTCGTTCTGCGAGCCCGAGAAGGCACGATCGGAGAAATTGGCCGAGCCCGTGATGACCCGTGTGCCGGCTTCTCCTTTTAGCAAGAACAGCTGTTCGTGGGAGATTATGTCCTGGACAACGTGAAGCTTGATGGCCGCGGACTCGATCCTCTTGTTGATATAGTCCTTGCTCTTGGTGGCGTCGATAAGCTCCTTGAGCAGCAGTTCCTGGAAGTGGAGATACGATGCCATATCTCCCAGGATATCTGGAGGACCGAAGACGATCTCCAATTGCTACAATCCTTCCGCAGCCCGGTTGATCATGGAGGCGCTGCTGGAGTAGATGAGTACCTTCATCGACGAGTAGCCAGAGATGAGCTCGTCGAAAGAACTCCTGTCAAAGCTTTCGAAGCGCGCCCGGACGATGCCAAGCTTCGCCGTTTCATCCAGGAGCGCGTCCTGGAACAGAGAGTGTGCTGAAGGGTCGTTATTCGCTGTCAACGGTCCACTCCCAACTTCGTCTCGCAGCTCCAGGTCGTTCTACCCTCCACCATTCCAGACTGCTCCAGTTCCTCCGAATGGAAAAGATACTACGGCACCGGCGACTACGCTACGACCTTCGCCCGGCAAGTAACATAGGACTTACGCAATCAAAGGCGATGGAATATCCGGCATGAGCCTGTTTACCTCATATGGTATCTGCGACCTCTGCGGTAAGCGTACTTATAAAGCGGGAATGTCGCGTCACTTGCAAAGCTGTCTGGCCGAGCACGAACCGTCCCGTGGAGAGGCCGCGCGGATTTTTCGTCTGCGGATCGAGGACGCTTATTCTCCCGTCTACTGAATGGATGTGGAGATGAAGGCGAGATCCACCCTCGAAGAGTCGGACGACTTCTTGAGAGAAGAGTAGCTGGAATGCTGCGGCCACCTCAGCGATTTCGAGATCGGTGGGACCACCTACACGGTCTCGCGCGCTTATAGAAATGAGCCGTTCGGCATGTTCGCGGATCCCAACGAGCGCCCCATGAAGGTCAAGCTCGGCAAGATCCTCAACAAGGACACCCGCTTCCGGCATACTTACGACTTCGGCACTTCCACCGACTTCCACCGAGTTGACGCTGCGCGTGGTGGACGAGCGCCAGGGGCGTGCTGTCGGCGAGACCGTGCGCCTGTTGAGCCAGACCGAGGCTCCGCTCTGGGAGTGCGAGGTCTGCGGTGAAGAGGCCAGTTGGATCTGCACCTTCTGCATGTACGAGCGGGAGAACACCTTCTGTTGCGAGCACCGTGCCGAGGACCACGACTGCGAAGCGCCGGAGATGATCCTTCCCGTAGTGAACTCCCCATGCATGGGCATGTGCGCCTACACCGAGCCCGAATAGCGCCCAACCGGGACACCGACAGGGACGGACGACCCATGGTCGGGTTTTCCTGGCTTCTCGCGCGAGCGGGCTGTCGCCTACCCCTCGACCCGGACCGTTATGCCCGTCCCGGGCTCCGACCGCTTCGCGCACGTGATATACGATGCAAATGCTTCGGCTCTACCCCGCGAAGGCGGCGTGCGGCACGTCCCTCTCGCCGATGAGTGCGTAGCCCGAGATCCCTTCTGCTTCGAACCTCACGTCCCGCCCGGCTCCTACCGCCGGGTGTTGTTCGTGCGCGGGCTTCGCCACTGCCTCGATGAAGCTCGAGGCCGACGGATTCGAACGCGTAGCGAATGCGTAGCCCGAGAGCAGCTTGCGAAAGACCCTGGCGAACGTGCACGGGCCTGCGAGCACCTCGAGCAGCACGAGGCGCTCTCCGATCGCGACGACCACGCCGCTGGTTCCTTCTGGAAGGTCTCGTACGAGCTTCCAGAAGGCGTCGAGCCTCTCAGATAGATGAAACCGCGGGTCCTGCAGCGCATGGGAGGGCGAGGCTGCCCTGTGGAGGTGGACCTTACGGTCTATCTCTCGCCACACGCCGCGCTGGTCGCTTCCGGGGTTCCTACCGCGCCTCAGGGAGTCGTGCACGGACCTGGTCGTGAGGCGCCTAAGTGGGAGGTGCGGCCTGCCTGGCGCCGGGAAAATGCCCGCGCACGATAGCTCAAGCGCCCGCGCTCGACGCAGGAAACCGGCAGTACGAGCTCGGAGCCGGCGGCTACTAAGACGCTAGAGTTCACCACGCGGTTCTGCCTGGCGCCGCCTGGCGCCGACGAACTCATCTCCCTCCAGGATCAAGACCCGCAGGGCTCCCTCGTTCACGACGCGAAGCTCGGGCGCGCTGCCGGCTTCGTTCAGCTCCACTATGCGCAACGATCTAGCCCACAGGGCGTCTTCGAGGAGCGAGACGTCCCCCTCCTCGTGGGCACCCCCCTTCGTGGGCACCCCCTGCAACGGGTATATGTGCAACAAGCCGTGGGAGACGGGGTCGCTTATCTCCATGTCATGCAATGCTTGTACCAAAACCTCGTCCACGATGTGCGCCCCTTTCCATACCATCTACGCACTACCTGCTCCCAAAACCCCCTCGGACCTCTAGACCTTCTATGTCGCGCGCATCACCTCCTAATACAGCACGCCGATACACGTGGCC
This sequence comes from Actinomycetota bacterium, assembly GCA_046733115.1. Classification (GTDB taxonomy): domain Bacteria; phylum Actinomycetota; class Rubrobacteria; order Rubrobacterales; family Rubrobacteraceae; genus Rubrobacter_D. The sequence goes on from JBKPOM010000070.1 coordinate 8,073, forward strand.
ACGGGTCTTCGGTAGGCGGTTCGCGAACCGCACCTACAACATATACGTTCGTACACTTCGCCTAGATGCCCAGCGGGACGGTGCCATGGTCGTCGCTCAGGAGGTCTGCGTCGCCCAACTCGCGCTCGAAGTCCGTCGCGTCGGAAGCCACGGTGAAGATGGCCTACCCCTCCTCCGTCACGCCGGGGTTGACGTTCTCTAGGAAGATGTCGCGGTCCTCGGGGATGTAGCCGAACTCGTTCGGGTCGGCCTCGCTCCTGCGGCTCTTGCTGTCGATGAGGGTCATGGAGGCCGTGTCGAGGGTGGCTGCTTCTTTGCCCTCGTTGGTCAACGTGAAGTTGACGACGTCGAAGTTGCCGCGTATGAGCTTCTCGCATCTGGAGGTCAGCTCTGTAACGGTCTTAGCATCTTCGGCGAACCACGTGACGTCTCCGACCAGAAGCGGCTCCCCGATCTCGGCCGTCGAAGTGCTCTTCGCATCCCTGGACGCCTCCTTCACGCCGCCGCTGAAGGCCGCGAGGCAGCCCGCGAACCCGACAAGCTCGAGCAGACGAGCATCAGACACCCCCGCCGCAGATGAGCAGCCAACGCATTCAGGATCGACCGCTCTGGGGTGGGGGTGGGGGAACGTTCACGTTTGGTGTAGCCGGGGGTGGTTGATCCGTCATATCTGGCGCCTTTCGGTTTCTGATTGTCCGACCTGCCCGCTATACGGATAGGGTTGGATGGAACTCCTGGCGAGAGCGAACGGTAGCGTCTCTTCGAGCCGGAGACGACGCCTCTATGACGACCGGCTACATTGGTGTTCGAGAGGTAGGGTAACGCCGTTTGCGGTCAGCTACCGCCGAGCGCCGGGGTGCTTTCGACCTGTTTCTTCGATGTCACGGCGAGCTCGTCGGCCCGGTCGTTTCCGCTCTTGTGGGCCCCAGCCTTTTTGGAGTGCCCCTTGACCTTTCTCCATCGCACTTCCCGGTGGCGCTGCATCGCTCTCAGGAGCCTCTCCCACAGATCCCTGTTCGCCACCGGCCTTTTGCGGTGGTTGAGCCAGCCGTTCTCCCGCCACTTCTCGTACCAACCCCTTCTCATGCAGTTGACGAGGTAGGAGGCGTCCGAGTAGACGGTCACCGCATGGCCCTCATCGATGGTCTCCAGCGCAGTGCAGGCGGCGGTTATCTCCATCCTCAGGTTCGTCGTGTCGTGCTCTCCGCCGCTGATCTCCTCGGCCTTGCCGTCCCGAAAGATAACGGCGCCGTAGCCTCCGGGACCGCGAGAGCCGGTTGACGCCCCGTCAGTGTAGACGTGAACCTCCCGCTCGGATGAGGGTGTCGAGCGTCCGCCCGTCTCCTTTCTGCTCATCCGTGCATCACGTCGCCCGTTTGCGTCCCGAGCAGACGGACGATCAGGTGCAGCCGTTCGACCTCGAGCCTGGCATGCTGGAGGTCGAGCTCCGCCCTCGCCCTGCCGGCCTCCAGGCGGTGATGCTCCTCGGTGTCGAGCAGGCCGTCGAGGCAGAGGTTGGCCGTCCTCTCGTTCTTGGCCTCCAGGATGGCCTCGGCGTTGTCCAGGCGGACCTTCCTGACGTGCCCGGCGAGCTCGTCGTCTGCCCTCGCCAGCTTCTCCGCAGCGACACTCAGCCGCCGGTACGCCGTGTTGATCCCCTCGACGAGCGCCTCGTTTGTCATCAGCATCTCCTAAGGCTTCCGTGCTCCAAAACCCCAATCCCGAGAGTCTAATGTCTCGCGCACCATTTGTTCGTCACGGACAGCGTCGAAACTCTATGGATCGCGATCTCCGCCGGGAGTAGACTGGAATCCGGGAACGAGTCTCGTGGCGGTGGATGACAGCATCGTGAAAGCCTTGAAGGGAACTGGCTCGGGATACTGGATGGCGCTGCCCCCGCTGTTGGCGATCCTCGCGATCGTTGCCTACCCGCTGGCTGTCGCCACCTACTACAGCTCGAGGAGGGTCCTACCCGGCCTGCCGAAATGCTGCAGGACCCCACCTCACCGAGGCGCTGAGGACGCCGGTGCTTTTTACCGCGGCGAGCGGCTCTCTCGTTCCTAGCCGCTCTGGAGCTCGCGCTGTTGCTCTCGAAGCCGTTCGTAGGACGGGGGCTCTGGCGGTGGCCGCGTTCTTGCCGTGGGTTTTTCCGCTCGTGGTCGTGGCGACCTTCGGACGCCTCGCGCTGTTTGGTGGGGTTGGTTCCGTGGGCAGGGCCGCCGGGGTGCCCGGCGGGGTACTCTCGGCGCTGTTCCTGGTACCGCTGGCCTGGGTCTTCTGGGTGAACGTCGTCCACGCGGCGGGGTCGGGAGACACGGTGACGGGCCCGTCACTGCTCTCGTACCCGATGGTCCTCTTTAGGCACGTCCCTCACGGTGGGGTTGACCTACAGCGCCATCATCGCAGGGAGCTCGGCAATTCTGACGCTCGTCCTCGCCTGCCCCGCGGCCTACGTCCTGGCCCGCTTCGGCCTGCCTTACTCGAACGAGTTACTAGGCGTCATGCTCGCAGTCGCTTTCTTCCCACCGGTCGCCCTGCTCGTGCCGCTGCTCGTGCAGATCGCCATCATGGTCCAGGCCTCGCATTACACCTACGCGAGGTTCCAGGCCGGCGTGATTGACCAGAGGAACGGGCTGGTCCGGCTAGAAGAAATCGTAGATGACTCAGATGGACCGATTCTGGTCGATGAATACGCGGGCCTCCTGCCCCTCGTTGGACGCAGAATCTAGCTTCAGCCCTTCGAGATGACCCAGCTACACAGAGACGGAAGGTGGGATCAGGGTCCGCTCCTCGCTTCCATCGAGCGCCGAAAGTTTCCCGCCATCCTCATCTGGAAACCACCTTACGCGGCCGGCATTCAGAGGGGGCGGTGGACACGAGAGATGCTGAAAACCATAGACGAGAACTACAGGCCCACGCACAAATACGCCGGAACCCTGATCTACCGTCCCAGACCAAGCCAGTGATACTGAGTCCGTCCCGAATGGGACGGCGTTCGGGCCGCGGACATGCGGAAGCCCTACCGCACCAGTCATTCCCGCGGAAGCGGGAATCCACGAGTATTGAAAGACGAGGGCTCGTGCGCGATGGCTTTGCCACTCACCTGGATCTGGGATATCAGGCAGTTCTACGCCGCATCCGGTAGTGCAGTCGGAGGAACGTCGCGCCTCAGATCTGGAGGTTGTGATCGGCGCGAAGTTGGCCGCGGGGATCGCCGTATACTCGAATGTCTTCCTTGAGCGCCTTCAGGTACCGCGCCCACCCCGGTCCAGCCCGGCCTCGACGAAAAAGTAGAACCCGGGGTCGCCGAAACGCGTGCCGGCGGATCTCCCGGTGAAGCTGCCGTCGGGTGCGGACTCCGACCGCATGATGACGTTGGCGCCCCCGTTGGGCAGGGGGAACGACGCCTTGACGCAAGACCCGTCGAACCCTGGCACCCGGCAAAGGGACTAACTGCCGGCGTACAGCGTGCATTTGCTCGCGACGATCTCGCGTATCCACGCGGTCTGCTTGGTGGCGCCCGCGCCGTCGACTAGTTGGACGACGGACGTGGAGATGCCCTGGCTCGTGTCCAGGGGAGAGCAGCACACGTTCAGTTGTTGCAACCGCCGGCTGAAGATCGCGGCCAGCGCGCCTCCGAACGGCCGGAATCCACCATGCCACTCCGACCAGAGATCGAACTCGTACTCAGAGGTCTGTTCGTAGAACTCCGCAATTTGCGCGTCCAACTGTAGGGGATCAAAGGCCGATTCGGCGAGGTCCTCGAAGTTCTCCACCAGACCCCGCGGCGGCCCATCCGTGACCATCGTCAAACCCTCACGGTCCGCCAAACGTGCGAAGAAATCCGTTCCGATCACATCGACCTCGCCGACCGGCCCACGAAGCCACAAGCACTCATCGAGGTCGACCCGCCGCCCGGTAAACCTAACCCACCGCTGCGTCGTCCGGTCCACGAGGGCGCCGCGGTCCTTCGCGACTATGGAACTTTGCCGCGCTTTCTCAACCGCCGTCATCAGGACCCGTTCGGCTCGTTGTTCTTAGAAACTTTCGTTGCCATCATTGCATTGTACTTCTCGCCACGGCGGTGCGGTTCATGTTTCTTGTCTTTCCGGGTATATTTGGGCCCGCGGGCCGAAGTAGCGCCGGTCCACATCGATCGAGAGGGAGGAACAAAAATGACAGACGTACACGTCTACGTCAACAGAACAGCGACCAAAGAGCGCGGGGCTCTCGAAGACATCGAAGAGGCCTTGAGGAAGCTGGACTACGTCTCCGACGTTGATGTCGACCCGGTGGGGAACGTGGTGGCCGTCTCCTTCGAAGGAGGGAAGGCCGAGCAGGAGGGGATCAAACACGCCGTCAAAGAAGCCGGCTACGAGGTCTCCAGGCTCTCGGTCAGGAGCAGCATCGCAGAGGAACGCAACCTCTGGGATATTTAGCCTTAAGCATTTCAGCATTTCGTTCTTGCTGAAGTGCTTAAGTGCTGAAGTGCGCGAACTGCGGGGGTCAATACCTCCGCAATTCGCTTTAGCCGTCTGACTTCTTGGCGATGAACAGGAGCACGACGAGCCAGTTGCATACTGCGGTTGCGGGGTCTGCCGCGACCTTCTCCCGCAGGGAGTCGTGGAACGCATCGGCAATTTGCTCCCGTTCCTGGGGGGTGCGGTCCGCGTCGAGTGCCTCGCAGAGCGAGGGCCCGTAGGTCGCCCGGAAGAACTCCTCGTAGACGGCACCGAAGGTCTGGGCGTCGCCGCACTGCTCGTACTCGGGCCAGAATGGGTCCGGGGGCGACCTCGGAAGACGACTCGAATTCTAAAGGGCTGCCCTCCGAACCCGCGGAGAATGGCGCTTCGAACTCCTTCAGCGTGCGGTTGTAAGTCGGGATCACAATCCGCTCGTACCCGCCGGACCTGAGCATGCCCCCATCGACTATCCCTTGCAACGCCGCGTTCGCCATGTCCATGAGTTCTTCGGCGCCGCTACTGCCGTGTTCATCGCTCGCGCCGCCCAGGACGACGAGGCGGCCTCCTGGGCGAAGCTCGTGCCTCCGGTGGTCAAGGAAGGCTTGCCAGCCTTCTACGGACTGCCGGGCGAAGGCTTCCTTTACCGCACCGATTGCCCGGTTGGACCAGATGTAGCCGGGGATGGAGGCAGGGACGCGGCTGAGCCAGTGAATCGCGATCGCGTTCCAGCCAATGTGGAGATGGGACTCTGGAAAGAGCCGCTCGTAGAGAGACCTGCCCCCCGCGTATACAAAGACGTTGCACGTCGCCTGCAAATAGCTGTCCGGGGAGGCCAGCAGCGAGAACAGCGGATCGAAATCGTTCGTCGGCAGGTCGGTGTGGAAGATGGAGACGGCGAGGTCGTCGGAAGCCCGGCGCCTGACCCCGTCGATGACCGGTCGCATCGGCTCCATGGAGTTGTTTCCCCGCCACCCCGTAATCCGCGACCTGGAACACCTCGCCGGGACCGGGCAGGGGAACGGCCTCGACGGCGTGCTCCAGCAAGGGAAGCCCGAATGCGACGGTGCCGCGCTGCGGCCTGGAGTGCTTGTTGTAGAAGCCTCTTCCCTCCATCACGCCCAGTCCCGGGACGCAGCACCGGTTTTATTCTCAGTCATCCTCGACTTCCTCCCATCGTAGAAGGGAAACTATACCTGGCGATCTTGCTGCCCGTCGTCTTGCGAGATCTTGCTCACTACCCCTTCGAGCAGTATGCGGTTGGGCACGTGGTGGATGTGTCCGTCCTCCGATTTCAGCGTGACCGAGGCCAGGCCGAGTTCCTCGACCGTTCCCCTAACACCGTCCACCGAGATCTCGTCTCCTGGACGGATGCTATTCCCCTGCACGTAGCGGCCCGCGGCGATGTTTCTCGAGAGCGGAACCAGGCCGAGGCCGAGGGCGAGAGCGGCCACGATCCCCACCGTGCCGAAAAGTATCGCGGCCAGGAGGACGAGCACCGAGATCTCGATGCCCACCTGCGCCGCCGCCACCAGGGCCGCGACCGCGAGGACAAAGGCAAAGATCGCACGCCTGAACAGGTCGCCGCCCCTCAGTCCCGCGCCCTCGGCCTGCGTGGCCGCGAGGTTCGAGAGCCAACCCGCGGCCGCGAGCCCTCCGGCCATGATCAGCACGGCGACCACGGCCTTCCCGGCGAGGGCGACCATGAGGTCCATGTTGCGCTGCAACGAGGCGAGCCCAAAGATGCTCAGGGCCGCGGCGACCCCGGCCAGAAGCACCCCCCAGAACAGCACGTAACCAAAAACGAAAGAAGGCCTTCTCCCGAAGCCTACCTGCTGCAACGAAGCAGCAGCCCCCGTGGTCTCGAACAGGTCGTCGAGCCCAATCCGCCGCAAGAATCTGGCCCCTAAACGCTGCAGGAAACCGGCCACGAGGAAGGTGAGCACGAGTACCAGACCGGCGCCGAGCAGCCTGGGGGCGAACTCCGAAAAAGCGGTCCACAAAGCCTCCAGGGCGTTGGCCATCAACGAACTCCTCTGCGTACGAGACCCACGCTCCGCCTGCCGGCGCGGGCGGCATACATACTATCTCACACCGCGACCCGGTTCACTCCGCCCCCGGAGCCATCGCTCGCAGGCAACACCCGAAAAACGCCTTTACCCTACGCGTGTCGAGCCGGACGGGCCAGGCCGCGCCCACTCTCTTTCGCCTTGCAATCCGTGGTCCGGCTGCTAGGATTGCTGGTGCTTCATGGGCCCGTAGCTCAGTCGGGAGAGCGCCGCCCTCGCATGGCGGAGGTCACGAGTTCGAGTCTCGTCGGGTCCACTCCAGAAAGTCGCTTAGGTAAGGGCGAAATCCCAAGTACAGCACGGGCTGGGGTTGCCTTGAGACCGTTACTACACCAACCGTTACACCAACGTGGCCATCTGAGGGCGCTCACGGTAAGGT
>JBKPOM010000071.1:0-14232 GCA_046733115.1 Actinomycetota bacterium
TTGCTGGTCGCCGGAGGAGCATTCGCAGGGTACGTGATCAGCCGCACCGTAGGGCTGCCAGGGCTGCCGGTCGAGACGGAATGGCTCGAGCCCCTGGGAGTGCTCTCTCTGGTTGTCGAAGGCCTGTTCGTGGGTGTGTGCCTGGCTATCTTCGTTCGTCCCGCGAAGGAGACCAGGATTGTCGAAGCCGGCTCTTCAACACCAACCCCTGATGTTCAGCAAGGAGGAAGGTCATGGCCAGGAAGGCATTGATGCTGCTTGCTCGTGACGGTCGCCTTGATGGTGGTCGCGGCGAGCGTCGTCGCAACGGCGAGCACGTCGGGCGAGACCCGGACCGAAACCCACATCAAAGCCCAACTCAGGCCCGTTGACGACTCAGGCGTGCACAGTTCCGTGCACCTCTTCCAGCTTCCTTCCAGGGCACGCAGATAGTCGTGCTCGCGAAGGGCCTGACGCCGGGCAAGAGGTACATCTCGTTGTACTACGACAACAGCCGGTGCGCGCTGGAACCTTACGAGGAGGAAGATATATAGGCGGTCCGTACACTGCTCTTCCTGGCGGGTTCGGCTTTACTGTCGGCACAGCGGACGATGACGTGGATGAGATCAACTCGGTCTCCGTGCGATCTGCGAAGAGCTTCATGGTGCGCGCCTGCGCAAGGGTTCATCACTATAGCGGTAGTCAATGCAGTTGACCCACTTCTTCTACTATCGGCCTCGCGCGTGAATGGGCTACGTAGCGGTGTACGATAAGCTACCGCCCGATCCTCGATATAAAGATGGCTCAATACCATTGCACACCGCTATAGGGCGATTCGCGAACCGCGCCTACATTGCGCGTAAGATGGTCCGAGTTCCCGGCGTTGCGCCGGGGTTCGGTCTGTTTTTGATTCTAATTTTCTTCGAGGCGAAGCCTGAGGAGGTCGAAGGCGCGGTTGGTGCTGCGTTCGCGGATCGCATCCCTCGAGCGCGCCCAGGCCGTGAGGTCGAGCGTCTCTGCGAACGTGTCCTCCGCGTCAGAGATGCCCACGAAGACCAAGCCTACGGGTTTCTCCTCCGTCCCGCCGTCGGGGCCTGCTATTCCCGTGACGGAGAGCCCGTAGTCGGCGCCGGAGACCTTGCGGGCGCCCTCGGCCATCGCGCGTGCGACGGCATCGGAGACGGCGCCGTGCTCCAGGAGCAGGGCGTGCGGCACCCCGAGCAGGCGTTCCTTGGCCTCGTTGGAGTAGGTGACAAGGCCTTCCGTGAAGTACGTCGAAGATCCTGGCATGTCCGTCAGGCGCTTGGCGAGGAGGCCGCCCGTGCAGCTCTCGGCGAGGGCCAGGGTGGCGCCTTTTTCCTTGAGCAAGCGCGCGACCGCACCTTCGAGGGTCTCGTCGTCTTCGCCGAAGAAGTAGTCGCCGAGGCGGGCGATTACCTCTTTTTCGACCGGCGCTATCTTCTCCTGCGCCTCCTCTTCTGTATTGGCGCGGGTCGTGATCCTTAGTCGCACCCTGCCCTGACCGGCGAGTGGGGCGACGGTAGGGTCCTTAGCGTCGAGAAAGTCCTGGACCTTCTCGGCGAGCGCCGACTCTCCGATGCCTGCGAAATGAAGCGTCTTCGAGACGATGGAGCCGTCGCTACGGGCCCGGATCAGGGGCTCCAGCGTCTTCCCGAACATACTCTTCATCTCCACGGGCACCCCCGGAAGCGTGGCGAAGAGCGTCCCCTCCCACTCCACGAGCGCCCCCATCGCCGTGCCCACGGGGTTCGGAATAAGCTCCGTTCCTTCGGGGAACAGCGCCTGCTTGTAGTTGTTGGCCGTCGGTTTACGGCCGAATTTCTCGAACATTTCATCTACGTGTTCGCGGGCTTCGGGATACTCGACCATCTCGCGGCCCGTCAGGGTCGAGAGGCAGGCGTTCGTCAGGTCGTCCGAGGTCGGGCCTAGACCGCCCGTGGTCACCACCAGGGTGGAGCGGGATGAGGCTTCGCGTAAAGCGTTGACGATCCTCTCCGGGTTGTCCCCGACGGTGGTGTGGCGGTAGATGGCCACCCCGAGCTCGGCGAGGCGCTGGCTGATCCAGGTCGTGTTCGTGTCCACGAGGTCCCCGAGGAGCATCTCGGTCCCTATGGTGACGATCTCTGCGCTGTCTATGCTCTTTCCATCCATCATTCCCGTATTCTACAATCCGGCGGGTGGAAGACTACGCGAACACGCACACTGCGATCGAGAACGCCGAAGCCCGGGCCCGCTCGAGGCTCTCGGAGGGACGCTATGGACACACCATGAGGGTGGCGAACACCGCCGCCGACCTGGCAAGGGTCCACGGCCTCGACGAGGACCGGACGCGCCTTTCCGCCCTTATACACGACGCGGCTCGCGAGACTGGACCGGAAGAGTTCCTGAGGCTCGCACAAGAGTGGGAACTTCCCGTTGGGGAACCGGAGAGGCAGAGCCCGAAGCTTCTGCACGGACCGGTCGCGGCGGAGCTGGCAAGGCGCGAGCTCGGCGTCGAAGACGAAGAGATTTTGGAGGCGGTTCGGGCCCACACCACGGGGAAGCCAGGGATGGGACCGCTCGCGCTCGCACTGTACGTGGCGGACAAGATCGAACCAGCCCGCGACTACCCGAGCGTGGAGCGCCTGCGCAGGCTGGCCCGGGAAGACCTCCATGCGGCCGCGACCGAGTCTCTGCGGCGTGCCATCGCCCACAACGAGGAGCGAGGCAAGGATGTACATCCTTCCAGCCGCGACGCCCTAGAGTGGCTGGAGGCCGATCGCACCGCGCAGGGCGGGGTAGAGCAGTAGCAAAGCGTATAGCGTGAAGGCGAGGGCCAAGAGGGCCACGGCGACCTCGACGGCGCCGCCGGACCTCACCCCACCAGGCAGCAGCCTGAACGGCCTCCCTACGGGCCAGAGAAGCGGCACGCCGCGGGTGTTCAGCGCGTCGGCGACCACGTGCGAGGCGTAGCCGGCGACGAGGGCGAGCGAGAGGTTCGGGAAACCCCCCAAAAACAGCCAGATTGGAAGCGAAAACAGTAGAATACCTAGAAGCGAGTGGGTCAGGGTGCGGTGGCCAACGGTCCTTGCGAGCAAGAAGGACGTCGTCCTCAAAGCCCAGCTAAGCGGCCGACTCAGGAGGTCGAGCGCGGGGTTCTTCACTCGGCTCAAGCCGTTGCCAAGCGTGCTGCGCGGGTTGTCCACATCAGGGAGCCAGGCCGCGGCGACGGCCGCGGGGTAGACGTAGGCTGGCGGGTCGGTCCCCAGGACGAGCGCGGCGCCAGCCAGCGCCGCGACCCCGAATACGGCGTGGGTCGTCGCGTTCAATCCTGGCGCAGTTTAGCAAGCGGTTTGCTTGTAGGGGCGATTCGCGAACCGTCCACATACGAACCGCGCGATCAGCCTCTCTCACCCGAACACCCTCTCGAGGCGGGCGCTTATACGCTGCCAGTGCGAACCGTGCCAGAAGATACGACCGCAATCCCGGCAAAGAAAGAAGCCGTCGTGGTTCCGCAGTACGCCGGGTGGAACCCGATCCTCGACGGCCTCGCGGGATACGGTGTCCAACCCCCCACTGCACGCCATGCAGCGGCTCTGGCGTCTGACGAGCCCGAAGTGTTCGACCACGAGCCTGAGCTGGTCTTCAAGCCGGAGGTGAGGCACCATAAAGAAGCCCACGCTTCCGTCACGTACGGGCTTGCGTCTTTAGGAAGCCTCCATCGCTGGTCAGGAGCACGCGCCCCTCCTGTAGCGCTTTCGCGATCAGTGTAGTGTCCGAGACGTCGGTTCCCTCCCTGGCATAGCAGACGTCGTACCCGGCGGCGCGCAGCCACTTCGCCAGCCCGCCGAGCATCGCGTCGCAGAGGAACCTCACGCTAGGACCCGGAGGAGCCAAAGCCTGCGTCCCCACGACCATCGGTTGCAGCTTTCAGAAACTCCACCTCCGAGAAGAGCACCGCTGCGGCCTGTACGAGAACGAGCTGGGCGACTCTTGCTCCTTTCTCTACTAGAAAGGTCTCCTCGCGGTCGTGGTTTATGAGTGGGACCCATATCTCGCCGCGGTAGCCCGAGTCTATGAGCCCGGGCGTGTTGACGAGTGAGATTCCATGCCTTACCGCGAGCCCGCTGCGCGGAAGCACGAGCCCTGCATAACCCTCCGGGATGGCAATCGAGATCCCGGTCCGCACCAGCGCCCTCCCGCCCGGCACGAGCTCGGCCTCCTCCACCGAACGTAAATCGTAACCGGCATCCCCGGCATGCGCTCGATCTGGCACCGTCGCCCCAGGAACGAGACGCCGAAAAGGTACGTGCAGCGGGAGATCCTGGCTCACCCGCAGAATGGTAGCATCCGAGGCTTCAGGCATCAGGTTTCAGGCAAGGCTTCTCTGCGCGTGATTTTCGTACGACGACGCACCGCCATAACTACCTGCGGCCTGATGCCTGAAGCGTGTAATCTGATGCCTGAAGCCTGTTATCCTTTGTCCGTGAGCGAGCAGAGACGACGATACCTCGTAACCTCGGCGTTGCCCTACGCCAACGGGCCCTTGCACGTCGGCCAGATCTCGGGCGCCTACCTGCCCGCTGACGCTTTCGTGCGCTACTTGCGTGCCCGTGGCGAGGACGTGGTCTACGTCTGCGGTACGGACGACCACGGCGTACCCATAACGCTCAGGGCCGAGCGCGAGGGGAAGTCGCCGCGGGAGGTCGTGGACTACTGGTGGGTCCACATGAAAGAGACCTTCGAGCGCTTCGGGATCTCCTTCGACAACTTCTCGCACACCTCGACCGGGTTACACGCAGAGAACACACAGCTCTTCTACCGCAAGCTCAAGGAGGGCGGCTACATCTCGGAGGCGGAGTCCAAGCAGATGTACAGCCCGACGGAGGACCGCTTTCTGCCCGACCGTTACGTCGAGGGGACGTGCCCGGTATGTGGCTACAAGGAGGCTAGGGGCGACCAGTGTGACAACTGCGGCTCCTGGTACGAAGCCTACGAGCTTATCGAGCCGCACTCCAAGGTGACGGGCGGTCCGGCTGAGGTCCGCGAGACCACGCATCTGTACCTGGACCTGCCGAAGTTCTCGGAGCGCCTGAGGGAGTACGTCGCGAGCCAGGAGCACTGGCGCACCTCGGTCAAGAACTTCATCCTCGGCATCATAGAAGGGGGATTGGAAGAGCGCCCGATCACACGCGACATCCAGTGGGGCGTGCCCGTCCCGGAGCCTGGTTTCGAGGACAAGCGTTTCTACGTCTGGTTCGACGCCTGCATAGGCTACGTCTCCTCGACCATCGAGTGGGCCGAGAACATCGGAGAGCCCGACAGGTGGCGGGAGTACTGGGAGGAGCCAGAGTCCAGGCTTCTTCACTTTATAGGGAAGGATAACACGGTCTTCCACACCCTGATCTGGCCTGCACAGCTCATGGGTACGGCCGAGGACGGCGAGGAACCCTTTGTCCTCCCCTACGACGTGCCCGCCAACGAGTTCATGAACCTCGAGGTCGTCGTCGACGGCGAGCGGCGGGCCATGCAGATGTCCACGAGCCGCAACCTCGCGGTCTGGTTGCACGAGGTCCTCGACCGCTTCCCGGCCGACCCTTTGCGCTTCTACCTGGCCTCGAACCTGCCGGAGACGGGGGACGTTGTTTTCTCCTGGCGTGATTTCCAGAGCCGGGTGAACTCGGACCTGATCGGCAACCTCGGCAACTACATAAACCGCGTCCTCTCCTTCGCGGAGAAGTACTTCGGCGGTGAGCTTCCGCGCCCCGATGATCCACCCGAAGACGCCCTCGCTGTCCTCGAGAACTTCAAAGAATTGGAGGCGCGCTACGAAGAACGGATGCTCGCCCCCAGGCCCCGCGAAGCGCTAGGGGAGCTCCTGGCGATGGGACGTCGCGCCAACCGCTTCTTCGACGCGTCGGCCCCCTGGAAGACCCGCAAGGAGGACCCAGAACAGACCCGCACAACGCTCTACCTCTGCTCCGTCCTTCTCGGCTCGATCGCCTACCACGCAGCTCCGTACGTTCCCGAGGCCATCGAACGTCTGGAAGGGTTTTTCGACGGCCCCATCAACCGCGTCTCCGACCTCGACGGACTGCCGAAGGGCTACCGCGTCGCGGGGGCGAAGCCGCTGTTCCGCAGGATCGAGGACGATGAAGTAGCGGCGGCCGAAGGACAACTCTCTCGCGCCGTCAGCGGCGAGCCGGGTTAGACGAAGTAGCGCCTACGCCTTGCGGTTCTCCGTTGATACGGTGTACGTGCCGTCGGGGAGCTCGGCCAGCTCGTAGTCTCCGAACAGGATGGGGTCTACGGTGCGCAGGCACACGAAGAGGCGGACGGCTAGGTTGCGAATCTCGCTCTCCGCGTGCGCGTCGGCCCGCATCTCGATGATGTGCCTGAGCGCGCGCACGTTCCCCGTGAAGACCATCGGAGCTTCGGTTTCGTTTGGCAGCAAAGAGCGCGCGGTCTGCTGCACCTTCTTCCTGGCGTCGGTCTTGTAGTCGGCGGTGAGCATGTTCGCCCCGCCCTCTTGACGACCCAGCAGACGCTCAGCCATCGCCTCATACTCGGCCGCGGCCCTGTCGGCCCGTTCTTCGAAGAGAGCGTGCAATTCCTCGTCTTGCTGGTATTCGGGACGTTCCACAAAGCGCAGCACGGCACCGGAAACATAGCGTTGCGAAATCTGGGAAAAAGCGGCTCCAGCCCTGTGTCGCACGAGCTCGTGGGTCACGCTGCGGCTGATGCCGTAGAGCAGGAAATTGAAGTTGGCGTGCTCGAGCACCGACCCATGACCGGCGGAGGTCAAACGCTCGATGTACGCCGTGGCGTTCTCGTTCTTCGTGCGTCTCGGGCCGAACGATGCGTAGCATGCTTGCCCCGCTGTTTTGCACAGTTGGGAGGAGTCCGGCAACTCGGTCGGATCGTCGAGGTACTCGGGGAAGCGAAGGTCGGGGTCGAAGCCTTCGAGGAACCCGGACAGACTAGCGACGTTGGTCTGCGGCTTCGCGAGCAAGACGGCCCCGGGCTTCTTGAGATAGGGGGTGCCTTCTCTCGTATGGTGAACAGGCGAGTCGATGGCCGGGAAGCCGTCGTTGACGGTCCCGCCCAACTCCTCGAATAGTTGCCGCATCTGCTCGGCGTTACGCTCCGTAGTCTCCAATGGGCTCCCTTCGCCGCTGTGCTTCTGCGGAGCAGGTTAGCCCATTTGGCGCGCCTCTACACGGCCTCGGAGAGGGCGTGGCGCAGCGTGCTGGCGTAGCGGCCGGTGCGGATAGTCCTGAGGGCTTTTATCTCTACTTGCCTGGCCCGCTCCTGGGAGATTCCTAGCTCTTCGGAGACCTCGCGCAGGGTGCGGGTCTCTCCGCCATCGAGCCCGTGGCGCATCTCGATGATCCTGGCCTCCCGCTCCGGCAGAGACCTCACGGCCTCGGCGAGCGTGAGCTCCCACTGGCCGGCCTCGACGCGGGCATAGTCGTCGCCGGAACGCTCGTCGGGGAGCAACTCGCCCACCTCGGAGCCTTCTTCGCTGCTGATCCTGGCGTTGATGCTGGAGACGGGCTGGCTAACCTCGCGCAGACGCCTGGCCTCCTCGGGCTTGACGCCGAGCCTCTCGACGACCTCCTCCTCGGTCGCCTCACGGCCGAGCTCCAAGCTAAGGGCGTTCTCGGCGCGACGCAGACGGTAGACGGCATCCACGACGTGAGCCGGCAGCCTGACGGTTCTCGCGTGGTCGGCGACGGCGCGGGTAACGGCCTGACGGATCCACCACGTCGCGTATGTGGAGAAGCGGTTGCCCATCTCGGGATCGAACTTCTCGACGGCCCGGATCAGGCCCGCGTTCCCCTCCTGGATGAGGTCCTCGAAAAGCACACCCCGCCCCCGATATTTCTTGGCGATGGAGATCACGAGCCGTAAGTTGGACTCGATGAGAATCTGACGCGCCCTCATATCCCCCCCTCGCGCACGCCGCGAGAGATCCTTCTCCTCATCGGCATCGAGCAGCCTGCCACCCCGCACCCTACCAAGATACTGCGTGAGAACGTCCTGAGCTTCCATCATTGCTTCTCCCCTCGTCGTTAGCTGGTCAGCCTGTCGGCACTTCAGCTAGTCAGGTTTTCCTCTGCTGAAATGCTGAAGTGCTATCCATCATGCTGCCGGGTAGGAGCCTCCGGCCCTCGGGCCTCCGTGCGTGACGAAGCGCTCCAGAATGCGGCTGTCCAGGCTGGACGTGATATGCCAGCTCCGACCGCACGTGCAATCCAGCTCCAGGCGCCTCCGCTCGCCTGCCTCGGACATTGCCGTCTCTTTGAGGGAGCGCAGGCAACACGCGGGCAACGACCAGATGTAGATCTCCTGCTCCGGCTCGCCGACGGGGACGAGCGCCGTGTCTGGCCTGAGGGCGCTCCGCCTCTTGCGTCCCTGCGTCTTGTGTGATGCTCTTCCGCCCACTTCTGGTCTGCCTCTCCCCCGTCTTGCACCAGCTCTTGTTACGCCGCTCCCCTGCGCTCTTCGCGCTGCGCGAAGGCGTCTTCCTCGGGCTCTATGGGTATCGGCTCTTGCCACATCGCGCCGCATACCGGGCACTCGAAAGAGTGGTCGTACTCGCGCGCGGTGCGCCTGCAGCAGGCGGGGAGGTCTTCCTCGTAGAGGACCTCCTCGCCAAGCGCCGCGATCCAGGCGGTGCCCATCACTACGCAGCCCTTCCCGAGAGACGCCCGATCCACTCGCTCGCCTCTTCACGCGTGAGCTCTCCAACGGGCTTTCCGACCATCTCCTCGAAGCGCCCGATCCCATCGTCGACGACATCCGAGATCAAGGCCTCCAGGTAGTTGAGCTGCTTCCTGGTCGCGGGCAGCTCACCCCTTCCTTCCTCGTTCTGCGCCTTGGGCCGCCCGTCGCGCTCCGCGCCCTTCGACGGCTCCACGACCTCTTCCTCACCGCCGAGCTCCTCGAAGGCGGTGACGCCGACGTTGATCGCATCGCGCAATGCCCTCGCCTTGGCCCTGGTCTCGGCCATACGGATCAGGTGCGGAGCGATGGCGCGGTTGACGTTCTGCGGAGACGCATCCCCGATACCGGCGAACTTGCCCTCCTCCGTCCTGATGACGGCCTTGACGATGGCAACCTCGCCGTTCTCCTTGCTGGGGACCTGCACGAGCTCCGTCTCGATGCTCCTGAGTCCCCGGTTGTGTGCCTCCTCCAGGAGCCCCGCATAGAGCACGAACCTCTTGCCCTGGCGCTCGATCATGTACTCTTCCCTCATGCCCGTACCTCCTCCAGCCAACGGCCGGTAACGCTATCTTCACTGACAACAGTGAGGATGTGATCAAAAATAAACATCAGGCGATCCGCTCGTAGGTATACTGGCGTCCGCCTGGGGCGGCGGTCTCGGTGCGGCGGTGGATCAGGCCGAGTTTCGCGAGCCTGGTCGCCCGGTTGTTGCATGCGGTGTGGTTGAGGCCGAGCCTAGTGGCGAGGGCCGCGTTGGTGATGGAGCCGGCGTCGTAGATCGCCTGCAGCGTCTCGACCAGGTGCTCGGGCACCTTGCCGACGATTCCAGGCTCGGCCCCGATCTCATCTACCCGGATCATGGCGAGCGAACGCTGCCTGAGTGACGCCTCGACGTTCTCCAACAGATCCCGGTCCTCCTCGACCAACACGAGATGTCTGTCCCCGTACTCCCCGCTCGCGAACCTCGACGCCAGTATCCCCAGCGCCTCGTCCGCGAACGAGTAGTCCATGAGCTCGACCCCACGCGTATCCACGTAAAGGATGCCGCCTTTCGGCAACTCCCCCAGCGCCCCTTCGAGCGCCTCGCGCACCGCGCGCCCCGTCCTTCGGGTCACCATCAGCTTGCTCCCGAAGTGGCCCTCGGCAAGCTCGAAAACCCGGTGCGCCCGCTCCTCAACCACCGGAACTGTTTTCACTGTCGTCAGTGAAATCATATAAGAGGATTGTACCGGCTGTGGGTGGATAAGTCAACGGCATATCGGGCGGTATTTCGTCTTCAACTGGAGGAGTTTTCCTGTAGGGTACGAGGCAGGGAGACGCGGACGAAGGTACCGGGGAAATCCGGCACGTTGCGGGAGTTTTTGCGATTTTCGTAGACGGTTACGCGGCCTGATCCGGAGCGTAGGGAGAGGGAGCCGCCGGCGCGGGCGGCTATGCCGGCGACGAGGGCGAGGCCGCCGCCGCGTCCAATCTCACCGGTGGCCGAGACGCCCATCTCGAGGGCGTGGCGGAGGGCGTCGTTGTCCGTGGTGGTGTATTCGGCGTATTTCGGGTTGCGGGAGAGCGTCTCGCGCACTCCCACGCCGCCGTCGGCGATCGCTATCAGGACCTCCTCGCCGCGGCGGCGGGACCCGCTGACGATGTGGTGGTAGGCCTGGACGGCCGCGTAGGCCCCGAAGGAGGAGACGCCGTGCTCGGCGGCGTTGGCACAGACCTCCGAGAGGGTGGAGCAGATGGCGACTCGTTCGCGCAGGCGGTATCCCTGGTTCTCCAGGATCTCGGAGATCCTCTCGATTATGCCCGGTATCTCTTCTTCTGCGTCGAAGTTGATTAACTCCTGCAACGTCCCCGGGTTGTGTCGCCTGCGCTCCTCCAAAATGGCAACGTCGGCGTTGGTGCGTACCTTTTCCCCGAACGACCTGAAGAAGTTCATCCGCTCCAGGTAGGCAGGCACGTCGCGCCCCGAGAGCGCAAGGTCAACCATCTCGCAACGCTCGCACAAATACTCCAGCAACGCGGCCAGGCCACAGAGCCCCGCCGGCTCCACGAACTCGACAGAACGCAAGTCGAGCACCACGGGCTCCTCGTCCAGGCGCGTCGCTGCGGCGAAGGCGGGGTCCAGGCTGCCCATGGTGAGCACCCCGCTCATCGCGCCTCTGCTCCTGATGTTCAGCTCTAGTTGGGTCTTCATCAGCCTTATTGTAGTCGGTTAGGACGGCGAACGAGCGTGGCCGCACGCCGGTCCACGCAGTCATCGAAACGTTATCGAACCTTATAAGAAGCGTTACACGGTCGTCGCTGGCACGTAACACGGGTCCCATATAGCGGTCCGTAATTCTGGAGGGGCCTGGCGGTATGAAGGGAGGAGAAGGTCATGCGGTTGGCGACTCGGGCTCTGTTGGTAGGCGACACTACTCTAATACGTACCCTGCGGGCGCCGCGTTCGCGGTGACGGTGGGGTGTAATCACGGCAAGCCTTGCTTCGGCACGATCAAGGGCGACCATCTCCAGGGCACCAAGGGGGATGATGAGATCCTCGCCCGGGGCGGCCTGGACTTCGTGGATGCCCGCGCAGGCTCCGACGTCGTGCACGGCGGCTCGGGCGACGACGGGGACGGTTACGCGCACTCGGCGGTCTCTTCGGGGAATCCCCGAAGATGTCGGCCAACAGCGTTCGCGACGGCGACGATATACTCTACGGCGACGGCGGCCGCGATGCGCTCTATGGCTTCGGCGGCTCGGGCCTGCTCGTCGGCGGCGGCAGGACAAACTACATCTTCGCCGGGGAGTTTCGCATGAGGATGGGCCGTCCCGGCGTCGCGACCTCCAAAAATCCGGGCTTGAACATTGTGAGCGCGGGTGCGGGCGAGGACACATCGAGGTCATCGACCGTCGCAGGGACGTCATCGATTGCGGCGGCGGCAAGGACGTGGTGTGGTTCGACGAGGGGCTTGACGTGGTCTTCCCCGATTGCGAGCTGAGGAACTTTATCTACGGCGCCGGATGATCGGAGGGGACTAGCCCTCCTCCCGGCGGCGTTCGTAGAAGAGTTCGGTGTAACGGCGGTTGTCGTAGCGGCTCAAGAGGGAGCCGTCGCCGGTCTGGACGAAACCGTTCTTCTCGAACACGCGCTGCATGCGGTCGTTGTGGGCCAGGGTCGAGCCGCGGACCGTCCGGAGGCCCAAAGTGTCGAAGACGTAATCGAGGAGCAGGGCCACGGCCTCGGTGGCGTAACCCCTGCCGCGGAGGTTTCCCAGTCCTATCTTTATTCCGACTTCGCAGCCGTCCTGGCGGAAGTCGTAGAGGGTCGCCATGCCGATCGGCTCTTCCGCGGCCTCGATGATAAACGTCTTCACGCCGGGGTCCTCCCAGCGGGCAAGGTAGTCGCGGCGGGCAGCGGAGAGGGAGATGGAGATGGGTGAGCGGCCGTTCCAGGCGGCGAGTTCGGGGTCTTTGTCCCAAGAGTAGACCATCTCTACATCGGACTCCCGCGGCGGACGCAGGATCACGGACTCCCCCCGTAATAGCATTTCCTCTTCCGCGTGTATGGCCTCTCCTCTCGCCGAAACCAGCATGTTATACCCGTCGCAGGTCCGAAGCACGCTTCGGGCCGGTTTGTTTTGGTTAGAATAGCCCAAAGCAGGAGATCGGGAGCGTTTTTGAGTGGTACCGTTGGGGAGCTCTTCGGGGGCTCCGGCAGAAGGGTCAGGGATGTGATCTGGGGCGACGTCCCCGTCGACCGGGCCGTGAAGGCCCTCCTGGAGACCCGCGCGATGCGGCGCCTGAAGGGCATGAGCCAGCTCGGGTTCACGTTCGGGTCCTTTCCCAGGGCCCGCCACACGCGCCTCGAGCACGCAGTAGGCGTCTACCACCTGGCAAACCTTACGCTGAGGCGGATCACGGAATCAGGCGCGTACCTCGAAGACCGCGACGTCAGGTGCGCCCTGGCGGCGGCCCTGTTGCTGGACGCGTGCTGCTATCCTTACGCCGCTTCGATCGAGGGGATCAACCTCCCTGGCGCGCCCACCTTGAAAGAGTTGAGCCGGCGCTGGATCGAACACACCGACGTGGCGAAGACCTTGCGCAGCGAGTGGGACCTCGAACCCCACAACGTCTTCAGGCTGGTCTCGCGCGGGGACCAGCCGCCGCACAGCCTGACGCCGACAGAACACCTCCTCAGGGACATCCTCTTCGGTTCCCTCAACGTGGACGGATTGGATTGTCTGATCCGGGACGCCAGGGGCGCCCGCGTACCGTACGGCCTTCTCGAGGTGGAGTCCCTTATAGAACGCCTGAGGATCGTGGGCCACGAGAATAGGGCGATCCTTGCGCTCGACGAGGACGGGGCTGGCATGCTCCAATCCCTGGTCTTCTCCCGCTACCTAGTCTACTACAACGTCTACGGCCACCACAACCTGCGCATCCCGACCGCGATGTTCCTCCGGGCCGTCCAGGACGCCGTAACGGCCGGCACGATCACCTTCGACGAGCTCTCCGAACGGGACGACGCGGGAGCCTTCGCCCTGCTGGAGGACTCGGCTGAGCCCGAGAGCTCCACGGCAGCCCTCATGAAACGCCTCGCCGATCGCAGACCCTACCAGCTCGCCCTCGAGTTCGACGAGCGCCACCCGAGCTATTCCTCACTGATCCGCCTCCGCGACGACGCCTCCTGGCGCCGCCGCGTGGAAGAGGCGTGGTCCCGCTACCTCACCCGCTACCGCAAGGGCGTCGCCGGCCCCTTCGACATTCTCATAGACCTCCCGACAAGGGGCCACTTCCCCGTAGACCTGCGCCTGATACGACGCACCCCCCTCCCCGGCGAACGCAACCCCGTAAGCTGGCAAAACCTCTCCGGCATGTCCGAAGACGAGCTAACCCGCTACCACGCCCCGCTCCGAAGAATCCTCATCTCCACCTCGAACGAAGACCTCACAAGATCCGTCCGCCGACACGCGGAAGAACTCTTCACCATCGCCGAGGAAGTAGGATAGGCAGCACGGCGCTTCGCGCCTTTCAGCACTCCAGCTCGTCAGCCAGTCAGCCAGGGCTCGCGCACACGAAAGCTGAAATGCTGACTAGCTCATACAAAAAGGGCCGGCTTTTACAGAAGGGTGTGACCCTTTTCCGGCCCTTAGCGGCCCTTAGAGAGGACCGCTAGGATGATACGTAGATTATAAATGAGCCCGCGGTTCTGCCGCAAGCCTCGTGAACAAAACTTAACTTTCACTTTATACTGCTGCCAGCGATGCTATAATTTGCCATCGTGGGCCGCTAGCTCAATTGGCAGAGCAAGAGACTCTTAATCTCTAGGTTCCAGGTTCGAGTCCTGGGCGGCTCACTTCTAAACTCCCTGGAAATCGTCAATAACCTAACGCCCTCGGTAGGATGTCGGAAGTGTTCTACACCAACCACTACACCAACGCAGGCGAAAGACTATCCCAGCGTGTCCTCTATCGCACTCGCCGTGCCACCGTCCATGCCGGGGATAACGTGGCTGTAAGTGTCCAGGGTGAGGGCTATGGA
>JBKPOM010000072.1:0-11433 GCA_046733115.1 Actinomycetota bacterium
TATCTAGCGGCGAGGCGAAGCTGCACTACCTATTCGACCACGCCAACACGGCGCTCGACGAGCGGTACGATCCCGTAGAGCCGGCCACTGTGCGGGCGGACATAGATAGGCTGCTGAGTGGGTACGCGACGCGCACGCCGGTGTAGACTCCTACAGCGGGTTGCGGTGGCATTTACCGATACGCGCCATGCATATGCGAGCGGTTGAACGCACCAACCGACGAGGGTTATGCACGCATCATGCTGCGTGGGTCAACCACACTGAAAAACGCTGTAGAGGGTGTCTGAAAAGTCCTGGCAGGCCGCCGGAATCAGCCTTTGCGGGGCTGTAGAGGAGCGGTTCGGCGGTCATTTTGCCGTTTTGGGACCTCCGTAGAGCTCTCTTGGTCGCCTACATCGACCCTTCTCAGACACCCTCTATAGCGGTAGTCAGTGCAGTTGAGCCACTCCTCCGACCATCGGCCTCGCGCGTGGATGGGCTACGTAGTGGTGTACGATACGGTAGCGTCCGACTCTCGACACAAAGATAGGTCAATACCATTGCACACCGCTATAGGGTCTTTGGCCGATAAAAAGCGCTGACGGCGCGGGATGGTCTGACCTTCTTCATGCACTGCGGCTACTGCGCTAAGGTCAACTGCTACGGCGGGCGCTCTAGGTGCCTTTGTCTGCTGCGTTTGTAGCGAGCAGGCCGGCAGAGCCGAACAGGTTGAAGGCCCTCACGTACCTCTCGATAGAGGTAGCGATGCGCTCCACCACCCACCCGTGGGGATCGGTCATAACCGAAGTGAGGTTGTCGTAGAGAAGTGACCTCGCCTCTATGACCCGCAGATCCGTCCAGACGTAGCGGGCTCCCGAAGTGACGAGCCAGTGACGTCTTTTGGCGCTGAGCTGATCGAAGTCCTCGGGCTCGTCTGGCTGTAACCATTTTTCCCAACGCCCAGATTCGAGGACCGCGCCGGTGAGCACGTCGAAGAATCGAGAGGGCCTAACGGGTATGGAGCGGGCGAGCGCCACTTCGTAGTCACAGAGCGTACGCAGGGCTTCCGCTTCGTCTACCGTGAACTCGGGTCCGACGTTCGCTCCGCCCATGCCGCTCTGCGGGTAGGCTTGCGGATTCTCTACCCAGTCGGTGTAGTGGCCCTTGATGAGGGAGCCACGCGGGGCGACGATGGACCTGAGACGGCCGGCCACCTCCGGATCGAAAACCGTCGTGTGCAGGTCCGTACCGACCTTCCCCACCACGAAGGCGGGCCAGGCTACGTTGAGCTTTTGCCTGTCGAGCGCCTCTTCCAGCAACTCGACGAAGAGCCGGAAGTTGCTCTCATCGGCCAGCCCTCCGGCGACTTCCTCTGTGCCCACTTCGTAGGCGACTGGAGGGACAGCTAGGCGCCTACGCTCGGCTTCGGAGTGCTCTAGGAGCTCGACCGTGCGCTCTACGACCACCCTGATGTCGAGCGGTTCGCCTCGGGCCAGCGTGCGGTCGACGGTAGGGTCCAGGTGGAGCAGCGCGTAGCCGGCCTCGAGGCAGGCGGTTATCGATCTCTTGACCTCGTCCATGGCCTCCGCGAGTCCGAGGGCCGCCTTTGCGTGAACGTCCTTGAGCCAGGGACCACCATGGTCCAGGCACGGGTAGAGAGGGTATTCGCAAGCGTGCTCGTCGGCGAGCTCCTCCAGGCGTCTGACGTAACGAGCCGGGGTCCAGCTCGTGTAGCCGCCGTCGCGGTCGACCTGGTTCAGGGTGGTGGCGAAGAGCATCGGCGCTGCCGTTCGGGCCGCCACGACGACGGCGGCCTCGAGCACCGCATCGGAGTTGGGACAGACCGCGAGCAGGGTCACCGGTGTACCTTGCTCCTGCAAGTCTTTGACGCGGCCAACCAGCTTGCCGAGCGGCGATTGTCGCATGTCCATCGTTGCTGCGTCGCACCTTACCATGGAGGCTAGCCTTCCGGTAGCTCTATGTAGCTCGTCAGGTTCCTGGACTCGTCTGGGTCGACACCCTTGTGGACGGCTCGATGATATGCCAGGAGTTGCAAGAGTGGCAGGTAAAGTAGGCCGAGAGCGTGCTCGGGGACGTCGCCATCGATCGAGATCTCGAAGATGTCGTTACTCGCGTTACGCACATCGTCGGGTGAGAGTGCCAGAATGCTGGGTCCGGCGTTTGCCTCGAGCTCCCTCAGGACCTGGTTCTCGTGCCAGCCACCGCGCCTGGAGCCCAGGCTCACAACGAGGGTGCTCTCGTCTATGACGCTGCGGGGTCCGTGGCGTACCTCCAAGGTATGGTAGGAGACGGCCGGGGAGAGCGACATTTCCAGCAGCTTGAGGGTGGCCTCCGTGGCCACCCCGTACAGCGGACCGCCGCCCAAGAACACGGCAGATTCCCAATCCGCCTCCGCGATCCGGCGCACCTCTGACTCGCAACGGCCCAAAAGGTCCGGCAAGGTGTCGGGTATCGCCTTCAGGGCGTCGGCGAGGCTCATGTCGTGGGCGAGCAATGCCACTAAGTACTGGGCGGCTAGGTACATGCAGGTGAAGGATTTTGTCTGCGGGATCACGTCTTCGTACCCCTCGGGGATCATGATCGACACGCTGGCCATATTGTCCAGGGCGCTCCCCGGCTTGCAGCCAACCAAAACGGTACGCCCGGGAAAGCGCTCCGCGAACGCCCCGACCGCCTTAACGGTCTCCGTGGTCTCTCCGGAGCGGCTGGCGCTTAGAAGCAGTGGATCGCCGGCACGGGGTAGCGTCGCATCGGGGAAGAGCATGGCCTCGGAGGAAGGGAACACGCTCACGCGCGTACCCAGTTCTTCCCTCCAGAGCGAGGCATTGGAGACGCCCATGTAGTATGGCGAGCCGCAGGAGGTAAAGAGCACGTCTTCTACGGAGTCTCCTACCAGTGCGCGCACGGCATCGATCCGCTCGTCGACCGCCGCCAGGGCGGACTTCCACGCGCCTGCTTGGTTCTTTATGTCGTGGTAGCACCGATAGCTCACGTGATCTCCCCTTTCCTCTCGAAGTCGGTCAGTAGTTGCAGGTCCGGCTGGGCCTCCACCCCGCCGGCTCCCGTCACAGAGAGCGCTCCACACAGGCACCCCAGGCCGAGCGCACGCTCCAGATCGTACCCTCTTAACATCCCAAAGAGGAAACCTGCGTCGAAGCTATCCCCGGCCCCGGTCGTGTCGACGATCTCCACCGTGGGTGGGACGCAGCGCGCCGTCTCTTTTCTGCTGCGACTTAACGCTCCGGAGGCGCCGCGCTTCACGACGACGGTCGGCACCCCGACGAGGGTTTCCAGCGCCCGCTCCACGGCGGCCTCGCGCGTTATCGCCAGGAGCTCTTCTTCGTTGGGCATGAACACGTCGGTCTCGCGCAGGGCTTCTTCCAGGCCAGCGTCCCAGTCTTCTGCCGGATCCCAGCCGGGGTCCAAAGAGGTGGTGGTGCCTTGCGCCCGGGCGCGTGCGAAGAGTTCCGCGAGGCCTTCTTGGATGCCCTCCTGCAAGAAGTAGCTTCCGAGATGTACGTGGCGAGCGTTTTTTAGCAGGGCCAGGTCCACCTCTTCCGGACGGAGTTCCGGTATGGCGCCCAAGTTGGTCAGCATCGCACGATCTGTCCCCCGGACGAGGTGGACGGTAAGCCCGGTTTTCAAGGCGGGGTCGGCGACCACGGCCGAGGTGTCGATTCCGGCGCGTTTCAGCCGGTCTGTCATAAAGGCTCCGAAGGCGTCCGATCCGACCTTGCCGCAGAATGCGACTCGGAGGTCGAGCCGAGCCGCCTGGTGGGCGAAGATGGCGGAGGAGCTTCCCACGGTCATCACGGCGTCGTCGACCAGCTTCTCTGCCTGCCCGAAGACGGGCTCGACGTCGCCGTAGAGCAGCAGGTCCACGTTGAGCTCGCCGATCACGAGGACGTCGAAGACCGGTCTGCGCCGGGCGCTCACTTACCTGAGCCCGCGACCAAACCGCGGATGAAGAACCGCTGCCCGAACAGGTAGAGGAGGAGCATGGGTACGGTGGCGATGAGGGCGCCGGACATCACGAGCGGTTCGTTGACCGAGAACTGCCCCTTGAAGAGCGTCAGCCCTGCAACGAGGGTCCTGCTCTCGTTGCTCTGGAGGAAGACCAAGGCTACGAGCAACTCGTTCCACACGTAGAGCGCGTTCACGACGACGCAGGTCAGGAGCGCTGGCGCGCTCAAGGGGAGGACTATCCTCCAGAGGATGCCGATCGTGGTGCACCCGTCGATGCGAGCCGCCTCCTCGATCTCGTAGGGTAGCGCCCTGAAGAAGTTGGTCAGCAAGTACACGGAGATCGGGATTGTCAGGCCCGTGTAGACGATGATGACCGACGGCAGTGTGTTGATGAGGCCGACCTCGACCATGAGCAGGAAGAGCGGAACTATCAGAACGACCGGTGGCACCACCATCAGGGAAACTGCTCCGTTGAGGAAGGCGTCTCGCCCGTAGAAGTCCATCCTCGCCAGGGCGTAGGCAGCGAGGACGCTGACCGCGGTCGCGATGAGGACCGAGGACACCGTGACGATGACGCTGTTGAGGGTCCAAGTCACGAGGTCCCCTCGGCTCAGGGCTTCGAGCACGTTCTCGAGCGTGGGATGAAAGGGCGGCATGAACTGGCTGTTCAGGTACTCTTCCCTGGTCTTGAAGGCCGTGATGACCATGTAGTAGAGGGGGTAGAGGGCGATCACGCTCATGGCGATGAGCAGCGCCTGCTTGAGCAGTCTGCCGATCGTGAACGCCCTCCTCGTCCTCCCTCCGGCCGTGCTAGACGTCGTCGACACTCTCGCTCCTCCTTCGCAGCCTGTGCTGCAAGAAAACGAGCCCCGACACCGCCACCAGCAGCAGGACCGCCAGGGCCGAGGCGATGGCCGGGGACTGAAACTCGAAGGCGTTTTGCCAGATGTAGAACTCCATTATCACGGAGGCGAACCCTGGTCCTCCGCCGGTCATGGTGTAGACGTAGGCGAAGACCCAGCTCAGCATCGTCATGATCTCGACCACCACGAAGAACTCTATGACGGAACGCAATTGGGGAATGGTGACGTGGCGGTGCATCCTGTACCAGTTGGCGCCGTCGAGCTTGGCTGCCTCTAGGAGCTCGCCCGGGATGGACATCATGCGCGCCAGGAAGAGAACCACCCCGAAACCGAGCTCCCTATAGATGATGACGCTCATGATCGAAGGCAGCACCAATTTGGGGTTTCCGAGCCAGTCTTGGGCGAGGAACCCGGCGCCAGCAGAGCGAAGGATCTCGTTGACTATGCCGCCCGTGCTGTAGAGGTAGATGAACGTCGTGCCCACGACCGGCACAGCCAGGATGTAGGGCGTGAAGATCAGGGTGCGGTACACCTTCCAGCCCCTGACTTGGTCGAAGAGTATCAGGGAGAACAGAAGCGCGAGCACCGTCATGATCGGGACAGCGAGAAGCAAGATCAGGTTGTGCAGTATCGCCTGCTTGAAGACCTGGTCGCCGAGCAGGTACTTGTAGTTCGCTGTCCCCAAGCTCGGGTTGCCGGTCACCGAGGGTACCAGGAAGCTGCTCCTGAAGATCTCCACGAAGGGGTAGGCGAACACTAGTCCCAAGAAGACGATGGCGGGCGTCAGGTACAGGTACGGCGTCAAGGACACCCGGCGCCGCTTCTTTTTTGTCGGGCTGGCCGACCGGAGCGCCGAAGTCCGCCCCGTGGGGGCGCCTGTCTGCGTCATGCGGGCCTACACCCCCGTCGGCTCCGCAGGTTTCCAGGACTTCCAATCCTGGTACTGCTCCGGTTGCTGGGTCTGCCACCGGCGGGCAACCTGGACCCAGAGCTGAGAGGCTTCATTAGGAGAGCCGCTCTGAGAGAAGATGAGCTGTCCGGCCGGGATGTTGGCCTCCGAGTCGACCTGCACAGGGTTGTAGTTCTCGAGCCACACCTGGGAGCCTGTGGTCTCCCACCCGTACATCTGTTTGAGCACCGGGTCCTGGATCGTCGCGGCGTCGAAACGCTTGTCTGCCACACCGACCCCCGTCAGCTCGTACCAACGCTTCATGCGCTCGGGCGTGTGCATGAAGCGGAGGAAGTCTGCGGCCTCCTGTTTGTTTTTGGACCACTTGCAGATGAAGTAGGAGATGGATTGGGTCGCGTTGAAGCCCTGCGCGAGCTGGCCATTGGCGAACTTGGGCATCTTCATGACTCCTACCTTCTCCGCGCCCAAATCCTTCTGCCACTGACCAACGATGCCGTCCGTGCCCAGTGACATCGCAGACTGGCCACGTGAGAAGATGGAGTGACCTTGGTCGAGCTTCAGGGAGTTGACCGAATCGTTGAAGTACTTCTTCTTGACCAGTTCGTCCAGTAGCTCGTACCACCCCGTGTACTTTGCTTTGGAGAGCTCGGTCCCAGCAACGATGGCGTCGACCCACTCCGCGAGCGAGTCGAGGTTTTGGAGCTGCATGTTGGCGAAGAACCAGGCTCCACCGTAACCGTCCTGGTTGCCTATGGAGAGCGGCGTTACGCCGGAGCCTTTGAGCTTCTCGCAGACCGAGAGAAGATCGTCCCACGTCTGCGGCGGGTTCTCGGAGTCGAGCCCGGCCTTTTGGAAGTGCTCCTTGTTGTAGGCCACGACGATACCTATGAGGTACATGGGCATCGCCCAGAGCTTGCCGTCGAGCGTGTTCTCCGTGGTGTTGAGCCACTGGTCGGTCTCGCTTTTCGGTACGTAGTCGCTGATGGGGACCACGGCGTCCTGCCAGACCTGGGTGAGTACGGGGCCAGTAGCCCACTGGGAAGCTATGTCGGGACCCTGCTGGGCCGAGACCGCCGCCTGGAAAGAGCTTATGAGAGTATCGGTGGCCTGCGGGACCACGCTGATCTCGAGGTCTGGTTTCTCCTTCTTGTAGGCCTTGACGTTCTCGTCCATCCAGTCGTTGGCACCCGGCGCATCTGACTCGCCCCAGTACCAGAAGGTGAGCTTGCCCTCGACGCTCTTTGCGCTCGGGGCGTTTGATTGCTGCTGGGTATCTCCCCCGCATGCGGCGAGCAGGCCGGGAACGGCAGCGGCTCCGGCCCCGGCGCCGACCATGCGCAAGAATTTTCGCCGGCTTATCTTGCGATCCAGTGGCACCCAGCCGCCGGTCCCGAAGCCCTTTTTCCTGTCCTCCACGGCTATCTCCTCCTGACTATCGTCGCGACGACGGTCTCACGATGCCTTCTCCGGCGCGGCTTCCGCGTCCGTTCCTTGAATAATCGAGACCACCTCGACCTCGACGCCGCGCTCGCGCAGCTCCTCAACGCTAGCTTCTGGTACACCGGAGTCGGTGACGAGGCGCCTGATCCTCTCGATGGGGGCCTGGCGAACCGTCGCAATCCTTCCGAACTTGGTGTGGTCAGCGAGCACGGTGATCTCACGCGCAGACGCCATGATGGCGCGATCGCTCTGCACCTCCGTCATGTCGTCTGCAGAGAGCCCGTAATCGACGTGGATGGCGGGCGTACCCATGACGAGTTTATCCGCTCTCAGGTTCTTCAATGCGTCCTCTGCCAGCACACCAAGCATCGAAAGCTCGGAGTGCCTCAGGACCCCTCCGAGCATTATGACCGTCACGTGGGTATGGGGAGCCAAGAGCGAGGCGATATTGAGGGCGTTGGTAATGACCGTGAGCCCCCGCCTCCCGACGAGGTGCGGGATGATCTGCTCCGTCGTCGTCCCACCACTTATTATGACTACGTCCCCATCCTCGACATACCCGGCTGCCGCCCGGCCGATGCCGCGCTTCTCGTCCGCTTGCAACAGCGCCCGCTTGAGCACTGGCGGCTCAGGAAACTGCCACGCCCTTCCCCGCAACCTGGGCGCCGCGCCACCATGGGCGCGTTCGATCAAGCCCTGGCGACCCAGTTGCGCAAGGTCCCGGCGCACAGTCGCGTGGCTGACCCCGAATCGCTCGCTGAGCTCGGCGACCGTCGAGCCGTTCTTCTGCTCCACGTACGCCACCATCTGCTGCCGCCGCTCTACGTCAAGCATTCGTGCACCGATCTGAAGAACATAGAGGCCAAAGCCCAGAGCGAAGGCCCATCGCCGCAAGCACGCAACTCGAGGGCCTGGATTTCAACGATCTTTCGTCTCGCAATTCGGTTCGCAACAGCACCAAAATGCTCCGCTCCTCTATTTCCGATCGCATATTGGCGTATATGAGCGTTAGCGTCAAACTGGTAATGCGCACATACGGAGTATGGTGCGTTTCTATGTGCGTAAAGGTCACAAACGAGTCTCGAGTATTGTGCCCGCCTATAGCGGTAGTCGGTGCAGTTGACCCATGCCTCCGACCATCGGCTTCGCGCGTGAACGGGCTGCGTAGTGGTGTACGATACGGTAGCGTCCGACCCTCGACATAAAGATGGCTCAATACCATTGCACACCGCTATAGAGGGTGTTTGAAAAGTCCTGGCAGGCCGCCGGAATCAGCCTTTGGGAGGCTGTGGAGGAGCGTTTCGGCGCTCACTTTGCCGTTTTTTGGGACCTCCGTAGTAGCCCTTGGTCGTCTACATCGACCCTTCTCAGACACCCTCTAGAACTGCTGTCGATGTATTTTTCCGTATTCCCGGTACGTCGGCACCGGGCAGGGCGGATCGAAGTTGGAGAGGACGCCATGGCAAGAGCCATCCTCGACATAGCAAAGCGACTTTCATCGGCTGCGAGGCGGACACCGTCGGTAGAGAAGACGACTAGATCGAACGTCTCCTCCCCTACGTCTATACTCTCCTTGGGTCGATGCTCGATCCATACCAAGGGAGTAGGCAACCTGTTGGTCAGGATTACCCCCGCGGCTATCGCTTCCCCTTCGTTCTAGCGGCCGCCGCGCACAAGCGTACGTTCGTAAGTAACGTATATTGGCTTCTGTCTACTCTTCGACCTCGATATTCTTCAGGTTTCGTACCGCCGGACCCTGGAGCACCTCTCCTTCGAAACCGAAGCGCGAACCGTGGCATGGGCAGTCCCAACTCCCCTCTGCCGGGTTCCACGAAACGATGCACCCGAGATGGGTGCAGACCGCGGAGACGTCGTGCACCTCGCCCCTAGAGTCCCGGTGCACGGCGACTCGTTGGCCACCCACCTTCATGACTCTGCCCTCACCGGCCCGAACGTCAGCCAAGTCGCTCTTGGTGATCCGGATCCGGTCTCTCACGAAGTGCGCGGCTTCCTCTATGCCGTCCTTATAGAAGCCCCTCGAGACGAGTGGTGTCTTTCGGGTGGAATCGTAGAGGTCTGCCCACTCGTTCCTTCTCCCAACGATGAGGTCGGAGAGGAGCATCGCCACGGCCGTACCGTTGGAGAGTCCCCAACCCCTGAAAGCCGTCGCGACGTATACGTGATCAGAGCCGGCGCCGATCCTGCCGGCGTAAGGCAGGCCGTCCACGGAGAAATAGTCCTGCGTGGACCAGCGGTTTTCGAACTCAGCCACCTCGAAGCGCAAGCGTGCCCACCTCTCGAGGTTCCCGTACCGACGCTCCGTGTCTGACTCCTCGCCGGTCTTGTGGCTCTCACCGACTACGATGAGGACGTTCTCTCCGTTATGGGTAGCGGTGCGAATGGAGCGCGTGGGAGACTCCGCGCTGATAAACATCCCCTCGGAGGCTGGAGTCGGGCCGATCCTCGCTGCGATCCCGTACTCCCGCTTGGGGTAGGCTTTGCTCCAGAACTGTCCCTTGAACGGGAACGGGATATGGGTGGCGACGATCACGTCCTTCGCGACCACGAACCCATTATCTATCTCCACCCTGCACTGTATGCCCTCGCGAACCCTGACCGCTCGCGTGTTCTCGAAGACGTAGCTGCCATCGCCCGGTATCTCTGCGGCCAGCGGCAGCAGGTACTTGCGGATGTGCAACTGCATCTGATCTTCGAACCTCAGGGCCCCTTTTACCGGAAACGGCAGCGGGACCTCCCGGACGAAGCTCGCGGGGAGTCCCAATCTGCTCGCGGCATGCGTCTCAGTCTCAAGCTGTGGCAACAACGCGTCGGACTCCGTATACACATAGGCCGGCAGGCGCAGGAGATCGCACTCGATTTTCTTCTCAGCCACAAAGGCGGCGATGCGGTCGATGGCGGCCTCGTTCGCCTCGCCGTAGAGCCGGGCCTTGCGCTCGCCGTGCTCCTTGATGAGCGTGTCGTAGATGAGTCTGTGCTGGGAGGTGACCTTCGCTGTGGTGTGGCCCGTGACGCCCTCGGCAACGCGGCGAGCCTCGATCACGGCGACAGTCTTGCCCAGGCGCTTCAAGAGAACCGCAGCGGTCAGTCCGACGATGCCGCCGCCGAGTATGGCCACATCTACTGCGGTATCATCCTGCAGAGTCGGAAAATTCGTACGGGGCGTCGTGTCGATCCAGAACGAAAGCTGCTTCCCGGAGGTTGGTTCATTCATCTTCGCAAAAGCTCCTCTAAGGCGGACTCACGTCGCCCGCTGCTCCCTTGTCGGCCTAGTCTCTCCCCGGTCATATTGTCCGAAGAGGGCGTCGGTTGTCTGTCCTGCTCCTATGCAACAGCATTGATGGGCCTAGCCGATACTTTTGCGACCATCGTGGGTAGACACAATCAGCTTCCTCGTTCCAGCTTGGTAGCGTGTGACAAAGCTCGATTCGCCTAGCCAATCCCATGTGCAAGCTTTCACCTCTCGAGGATCAGAGAACCGCTGCTACCAAGGGAATCAATTGCCTCCCGAGCCGCCCCCAGAACCCTGTTTGACCGTAACCGTCCCTTCCATACCTTGTTGCCTGTGGCCGCCTACCGGGCAATAGATCTCATATCTCCCGGCTTTGAGTGTCACCCTGAGTTTGGCACTCTGACCGGCATCCAGGACTTTAGTCTCTTCTTCGACCCCTTTGCCCTCGATCTCCAGAATGTGCGTAATGCTACCGGTGTTCTCGGTTTTAAACACGTAGGTTCTAGGTTTGTTCAGGGTGATCTTGGCCGGGGTCAACGTGTATACGGTCTCCTTCACTTCGATGGTCTTGACAACGGGAACACCGGCAGCCACCGATCCCTCGTTGATGCTAGACGCGTTGCCAGCTTGCTTCCCGCCACCAGCCTACCCTCCACCGGCCCCACACCCGGCTAGAGATACCAAATACAGTAAGCAGGCACACCAAGCCAAACACTGTTTGAGCCCCATAATGATTGTCTCCTATATTTAAGTCACAGGATGTGCGTACCCGCAGCTCGATTTCTAAGATCAGGGGTTTATACGCACAGGCTGCCTAGCCGGATTTAGGTGTCTGAAAGCAAGCTGGACGTCCACTCTCGAGTCAGCCGGCCTGGACCAGTGGCCCCTCTCGCTTCTGCTCGGAGAAGGCCTTCGGCTCAGGCAATCGGGCAAGCAAGACGGCAAGCGCAGCACCAGCGAGGGCAGGAGCTGCGAAGGCGATCCTCCAGAGGTCAAGGTATGCA
>JBKPOM010000073.1:0-3454 GCA_046733115.1 Actinomycetota bacterium
CGGGCGCATTTCGGAGCTGTACGATCCCCACGGCCATCACGCCCACCGCGATGGCGATGAGCAACATATAGAACCGCAGGCTCATACCGATGATCGAACGAATCACTGCTGGTGACCCCCTTGCGTAGTAGTTGTCGAGCCGGCACTCGACACCGAACGACCGCGCTGCCTAGGTCGGTTTGAGACGAATGAGAAAATGCTGAGAAGGTTCATCGGCAACATGAGCAAAGTACAACTCCGTGTGGGGTACACATCCGTCTGTCGAGCACATCCACCTTTCCCACCTCACCTTTCCCACCTCTTTCCCCGCGTGCATCTCGCGGGCGAGCATTCTCAGAGCATTCTCAGAGCATTCTCAGAGCATTCTCAGAATACTCTCAGAACGGTGTGCTTCCTGTCAAGTGTGTAAAGTCGAGCTCCTCGCAAAGCTCGGAGGCCCGCCTACTAGTGTGTGTTGGCTCGGGTCTTCCATCTGCCATAAGGCGTTAAAGGTTGTAGAACCGAGCGCGGCCCCGCAGAAAGCCAGCAGTCCCCCTACCATGAGCGTCGCTGCCAGTAGGTACCTCCGGATGACCTTCGCCATGTTCTCTTACCCCCTCGTTCTTTGTCGGTCGGGCTCCGGACTCACCCAGAGAACCCCTTCTTGCTGACAACGACCTCTTAGCTAGCCTTCCTCGGCTCTCCCCCCTCTTCTGTTCGCCGGTTGGCGGCATGCTATCCGGTATTACGTATGGGAGCCCCCGAACGTTCACCACGGCGGGCCGGGACGATCTCCGGGTGATGGGTTCATCGAAGAGTCATCGAAGAGGTCTTCGACGGTGGGCCGCGACGTCTCGGGGCTCATCGCCGGGCAGGGAGGGTCGCCGGGCGGGGATCGGCGTTAGCATACAATACAAGGTGGGCGTTGCGGCCCTACAGCATGCGTCATAATGATTGAACCAGCATGCAATACTCGTACTGCTAGAACGTAATTGCTGGCAGCCTGCACCATGAACGCAGCCGGGTCAACGCTTTTGACCGTTGCTGTAGGGGTAGGTCTTTGGGGTTTTACGTTAGCCTCGACTTGGGCCAAGCGCGCGACCTCTCGGCCGTGGTGATCCTCGAGCGGATCTGGAGCCGTGGCCTCGTCGACGGCCGTGGCCGGGCGCTCCTCTTATACCACATCCGCTACGCAATGCGCTACGAGCGAGGCACACCCTACCCGGACGTGTTTCAGCACGTCGCGGAGACTTTCTACGACAACGGGGATATCTTCTACCAGTGAGGACAACGCCCCGCGCTCCAGCAGGAGGCCGCTGCAGATAGCGATTGACGCGACCGGCGTAGGCGCCACCGTACGCGATCGGTTCGTGAAGGCAGGCGTCAGGCGCCCCTACCTCCGGCCCTAGGTGCCGACGCTACGCTAGCGCTATGGCCGCCAACGACACCACGCCCAAGACCAACCCTACAAGTAGTATGACCCCCAAGAGCCACAGCGCCACCGACACCACCGCCACCGGCAGTTCGAAGAACCTGCCGTACGCTTCGCCTGTGATGGTACCCGCAAACGCACGCGCCCGGGGCCGTTGGGGCGCTCCGGAGGGATGGGCACGCAGGGGGCGGCCGCTGGTGCTGCTATGGGCCGTGGACTTTCTTCGCCCTCGTCGAGGGGCGGTCCTCAACATGGCTACGATCACCGCCGAGCTACTCTCATCGCTTGCTCTGACAAGAAAGATACGTTACCTGCGAGCGCCTTTCCTAAACCCGCTGGAGCTAGCTCGCTGGAGCTAGCTCCAGTGGTCCACCGCAACCGAACTTCTTAGAACGCCTCTTTTGGGAGGTTGGGTGAATAGGGTCAGGCCTGCTCACAAACCCTGCGAAGCCTCGCTGTCGCTACGCTGAGACTCGGTCGGGGTATAGAGGTTGGCGACCGTGTACAGCTGCCGCTCGTCCGCCTGCCCGGGTCCGAGACCTGTGCTGAACACCGGCACTAAGATGCGCCGATACTCCGGGCCCTCGAAGCGGTCAAGGTCGGGCCAAGCGGTCGCCAATAAGGGGGCCCTCAACACCTGCGCCGCTACGGCGTCTCCCCCGCTCCCAGGGCGGAACCCGGGATAACCGAGGTCTGCGCCCCATCCCGTAGGAATCAAATACCCTTGATCAGGCCGTCCGTCCACTCGCCCCCAAGGGCGCGAGGACGTGATGATCGGGTTGGCCCGGAACGGGCGTACCGTAGACCGCCAACGTGTGACTGGTCCTAATGAGATCATCGAGCTGCCGTTCCGCCCGGAGACGGTCCGATCCCACCGCGCCCCCTGATGCATCTTGCCGCCGGCGTAGCGCGTTTGCTGCGTCCACCAAACGCCTCACTTCGGGCAGTGACAAATCGTCCATGGATAACACTCGTTGCCTGTTGCGCCCTAACGCTCACCTACTATACATGGATCAGCCTACATCCCTAGAGGTGTGAAAGCCGCCGAACACCCTACGCCACGCACCCCAACTTCCGAGAACGCTTCTTATACGACGTACGTGAATATAGGGCAAGAGAAGGGGCTGGGGCTGCTCGACCCCGA
Organism: Actinomycetota bacterium; assembly: GCA_046733115.1. Taxonomy (GTDB): domain Bacteria; phylum Actinomycetota; class Rubrobacteria; order Rubrobacterales; family Rubrobacteraceae; genus Rubrobacter_D. The sequence continues at coordinate 2,556 of JBKPOM010000073.1, forward strand.
CCCTCTCCGCTTAGCCTCCTGGGATGTTTCCCTACTTGATCTTGCCCAGGGGGCCCTTCAGGGTGGGGGAGTTGCGGGTGCTAAGCGCCTGGATGCCCGCCTCGTGGTCGCCGTCGAACGGCGTGACGGTCCCCGAGCAGCCCGCTTCCTTGGCTTCATCTGGGTCGGCAAACCACAACCCCAGATGCAAAGTTGCACCGGGACGAGGGCCGGGTTCTTCTCGGCGTCCTGGTCGTCCACCTGCGGCGCCTTCACGCGCTCCGGGACGAACGCCAAGGTCTCCTCGCTGAAGATGCCTATGACGCGCACCTCTCCGTTGCCCTTGTTGTCGGTGTCCAGGTCTACCTGGTACCAGGAGACGCCGAAGGGGCTGTTAGGCTGCTGGATGACGAACAGGGTGAACCCCGTGTTCTTGGCCGCGTGTTTGAGCGTAACGTCCATGATCTGGTTGCCCCCGACCGTGCGGGTGTCCACGTCGGCGCGGGCATTCCGCAGGTAGTCGTTGTCTAAGGCCGATTGGGAGCGCACCATCTTGAAGGAAGTGTCGTCCACCGCGAAGGCCGCCACGGCGAACAAGGCGGCCGTGAGCAGCGCGGCGCCAACAGCGAGCACCACGCGCCTGAGTCTTCTGTTTACTCTCTCTCATTCCTTTCCTCGGCTCGCGTCTCTTCGTCGTTTCACTCCATCCGTCGATCGCCGCTTGTGGCGAGAGCGTTGAATGAAACCTTCTGTGTGCCTCCCTGTGCACCCCTTCCCCGCTTCGGGTTCTCCTGGGCATATCATCCAAATGAACTATTTGTTTCCTAGTACTAGGATCTTGGCGCGGTCGGTCAGCCTTGCAGGCTGGCGAGCTCCTCTTCCAGAAGCGCGTGGCAGGGTGTGCGTGCTTCCTTACCTTC
>JBKPOM010000074.1:0-9111 GCA_046733115.1 Actinomycetota bacterium
GGAGAAGGAGCGAGCGGCTTCACTCTTGGTCGTGCCCCGTCGGAGGGCTTGGACGATCTTCTTCCTGAGGTCTTCTGAGTAGGCGTTCATAGGGGCATAGTGCCAGTGGACCACCTGCGCTGCAAACCGCTCTAGAGCGGCCCAACGGGCCGCGGTTTCAGGCTTCAGCAGAATGGGCGGCGCAACTCGTGCGCCCGAAACGCAACCCGCTACATGACCGGGCTCACTCCCGGCGAAGAGCGCGGTACAGCAACCCAGACTAACTTTCAAGCCGGGCCTCTACACAGAGGTCCCGGCTCTTCCCTTGCCAGAAAAAAGGGCCCCGGTCGGGACCCTTCGCATCTCTCGGCAGCCTACCTACGAAGTTTTTGAACCGGCGTACCGATTGAGGCAATTCCTGAAGCCTGAAACCTGTAGCCTGATGCCTAGCTCCCGAGCGGCACGTTCCCGAATATTAGTACCTGCCTGCTCATATCGAAGTAGAGCTTGTCGGTGAGCTTGAACAGCTCCACCAGCACGTCGGCGTCTTCGGCGTCGGGACGGATGGCGTACTCTTCCGCGCCGTTGTCCAGGATGAGCTGGAAAGAGAACTTGCCCGGCGCTCCGCGCTCCTGCTCGCTCCAGTTCGCGTGCACGTCCGTGACCTGACGGACCATGATGTTCTGTTCGGTGTTCTGCTCAGCCACTCCGTTCCTCCTTACGTCCTATTTCTGTCATCCCAGGGGGATGCTGTTGGGGATGAGTACCTTGCGGTCGAGGTCGAAATAGAAGGCCTTGGCCCGCTTGAAGAGCTCGATCATGACCTTGGTGTCCTCGGCGGTGGGCTGCAGGACGTACTCCTCGGCCCCGTTGTCCAGGATGAGCTGCACCGTAAACGGCCCGTGCTCCCCGCGATTGTGCTCGGTCCAGGAGATCTGCACGTCCGTAACCTGGCGCACCCTGATCGTCTGCTCGGTGTTCTGCTCCGCCACTTGCGCTCCTTTCGTCTCCGCACTTGATAGCTGTGTGCGATGCTTCTTGCCCGCAATGGACGTGTTTGAATCTCGGCGGAGGGATCTGTCTCATTGCATGTGTACGGGCGGTTCGCGAACCGTCCGCCGGCGGGCGTGGGGCCCGGGTTTCACCGCGTTTTCTCGGCGAAGCGTTTGTCGTAAAGGCGTATCGCGTGCCTGACGGCGTCCTTGGCCTCATCGGGGTCCGAGAAGTGGCCGACGTTGACCTCCTTGCCTTCAAGCACTTTGTAGTCCTGGAAAAAGCGCCGGAGTTCGGCCAGCCGGTGTTCGGGCAGCTCGCTGTGGTGTTCATAGATTCGGTATTCTGGATCTTCGAGGTGGACGCAGATGATCTTCTCGTCGCTCTCGCCCTCGTCTACCATGTGCATCATCCCTATGGGTCGCACCCTCAGGAGGCTGAGGGCCTGGACTGGTTCCTGCATCAGGACAAGCACGTCGAGCGGGTCGTCGTCGTCCCCCAGAGTTCTGGGGATAAAGCCGTAGTTGGCGGGGTAGACCACGGACGAGTACAGGATACGGTCGACCTTCAAGAGCCCCGTCTCCTTGTCCAGCTCGTACTTGACCTTCGAGCCTTTGGGGATCTCGATCAGGGCCGTGAACTCTTCGGGGACCGCGTCCCCGATCGGGACGTCGTGCCAGGGGTGTGCCATCTTGACGGCTCCTTTCAGGGACGGTCGCAGCGTGCCGCGCGGGCGATTATACATGAGGGTGGTAAGGCCACCGGCAGGGTCCGCTACTCGCGGAAGTCTTGCAGGATGGCTTCGTTGGCGCCTTCTTCGGGCACGAGTACTTGCGTCCCGTCGTCCAACGTGGTCGGGTAGCCCCTCAGCTCCGAGCTGCTCAAGTCGCCGTCTCTGCCGTGGAGTATGAGAGCCCTCGCGAGCGGGATCGCCTGCCAGATACCGAGGTCCGTGTCGACGTTCTCGTTCGTAGTCTTGATGATGCCAGGCATCTTGGTCACGGTGTTCCACCGGAACGCCTGCCGGCGCAGGGCGGCCAGCAGCTTCTGCTGGTGGTCTATCCGGTCCAGGTCGGCCCTCGGCGTACCCCTGTAGCGGGCGTAGAAGAGGGCCTTGCGCCCGCCGAGCCTCTGCACACCTTCGCCCATGTGCCACTTCTCGGGGAACACGTCGTGTCCGACATCCACCTTTACCCCGCCTATGGCGTCTATGACCTCCCGGAAGCCCTCGAAGTCCACGCTCACGTAGTTGTCCACGGTGACCCCCGTGATCCCCTCCATCACGCTCCTCGCCTGGTCGACACCCCCGTAGGCGTAGGCGGAGTTGATCTTGCCTTTCACGCCGGGTTCGATTTCGACGTAGAGGTCGCGCGGGACGGAGAGCAACTTTACCTCCCCCGTGGCCGGCGTTACCCGAACGAGCATCATCGTATCCGAGCGCGAGGACTCTCTCCTTTCCGGACCGGTCCTCTTGTCGACACCCAAAACCAGCACGTCGAGCGAGCCGCTCGACGTGTTCTGAGGCAGCTTGGATTCGTCCTGGTCCTTCGCGTGGTCCTTTTTGGGAGCGGGCTTGTCCTCCTCCTTCGGTTTCTGGCTGTGGGAAGCGACCTGTTCTTCGGGCTTCACTTTCGCCGTAGCATGGATCTTCTCGGGCGCCAACGTGCTGTGCTCCACCGACGCTTCTGACGATGTCTGGAAGGCGGCGGGTTTCACGCTGGGGGACTCGACCTTCTGCGTGCCGCCCGCGGCTCGCTCCGGCTCGACGCGGTCGGACTGGACGAAGGCCGCGGCCTGCGTCCCGACGGCGAAAAACGAAACGCCCAGGATGGCTACGGCCAATAACCTTCTCCTACGATACTGCGCACGCCTGCGCCGGTTGCGGGCCGCCCGCGATGGACTCTTCTTAATCTGCAAGCCCCCCCTACTTTTCCCCGCGCGTGGCAAGCAAGCGCCACCGGCTCGAGTTCGATGATCGTTACCGATTGTAAACATCTCCCCACCACGCGTCCACACCCACAAGGGTTTTCGCCGCAAGTACGGGGAAGATGTTGCCGTCTACCGCTGCGATACCAACAGGTACGGGGAAGTGAGGATCTACTTTCTCGGGGTCAATAGTGACGGCCTCTCCGGCCTCATGACCGTCAACATCGAGGCGTAGCATCGCGTATCAGCGTCAGCCCCAAGCAAAGAAAAAGCTGACAAGCTGAAGTTCCGCTTACTCAGAATGCTTACATTCTAGTCAGGTACGAACCCAGACGCTACATCCTCGGCAACGCTAAACGGGATAGAAAGCAGAACCTCTGCCCCATTCGCTCGGACACTTATTTGGGATTAGGCCATAAACTCGTCTACGGCGTGGGCGTAGCGGTCGTCTAGGCTGTGGATTTCTTCAAGCCTCCCGTTCCTGCGCGCCCACTCCCGATAGCCTACACGTCCCTCGGCGAAGCTCGCCACCCTGCCGGCGGCGAAGTGCCTGCCCGGGGTCGTGGCCGAAGCCGACAGACAAAGTAGGGGAGCATGACTCGAGGTAAAGGACCTGTTCGACTCCGGAGGTCCCACCAATGGACCAGCACCGCTCATGCCAGACGGTGGCTGCCCCAAAGAGTTCCCGGTCAAGCACAACGGTCTCTGCTACCCGTAGCCCGTCTACCGTGCTGCCAGAGCCGCAGCGTATAATCTTGGTGGCTTAAAACCAGAAGGGGGACCAATGGACAGGCAAGAACGGCGGGACACGTCGGGCAAGCACCGGGAAGAAGACCCACAAGACTTCGAGAATATCGGCCACGAGGTACGCGAAAGGCAGAGTCCCAGCGTGGGCGAAGAAGGAACCGAAGAAGATCGCAGGCAGTGGAAGAAGATCCGTGATCTGCACTAAGGAGCCAAACAGATCACTGAGAAAGCCGACCAGTCTCATCGAAGGGAGAGAAGGGGGAACTCGTGACCACTCTTAAGGTCGAGGCGAAGCAAGGGGAAGCCACCAGTACCTACATAACCGTGGAGCAGATCGTACGTGCCGACTTCTACACCGCAGGCAGGGCACGGAACCTAGCCTACGCCATGGTTTACATGACGGACGGCAACCAGTACCGTGTGGAGGGCGAACAAGCGTTTGCCCTCGAAACGCTACTGACGCAAGCACAGATTACCGTCACCCCTCCGTAACTCTTTCCACCGCACTGCTAGAGCAGAGCCCTCAACCGTGGTGGCGTGGGAGCACCCCGACTGGTGCAGACCCACTCCGTTATCATAAGGCAAGGTCGGTGGTAGGTCCTATGCTTCCCGGTTCTTCTTGCGTCGCTCTTCGTGGGCAGTCTGCTCGATAGTTCGGGCGGTCGCCTCCCGCATGCTGAACCTGGCGACCTCTGTGCTATCTTCTCTGCACAACACTATCTTCCCCGAGACCCTCACGAGGTCCAAGCGGTAGCCGTGGCCGAGAAGGGAGCGTCCCTCGTCATGGTCCATACCCTAAACCTCGATGAAGGTCCGGTGCATCCCCCAGATGTGCTACTTCTCGTGGCCCTAAAACCGAGCCTCGACGGTGGGCGTTGCCCATCGTTGCTCGTGAGAGAAGTTCGCGATTGATGGGGACTTGGTGACCTACCCTTGCTACCTGGCGTGTCGTGGGGCATACGAACCGTACCGGTGGTACCGAAGGTAAGTAGGTCGTGCTTGCGTTTTCGGCGGCTTGCTCTACCTACTCGTCCTTCGCAGCTTCGGGTCGCAACCACAAAGAGACGTGGGCGGGCTGCATCGTCTCCCTCACCACTCTCCCCAGGTCGTCGTTCAAGGCCTCCAGGTCAGTCTCGTCTATGAGTTTCGCAGAGAAGGCCTCCAGGGTCTTCTTGGCGTCGTACTTCCTCCTGTAGGAGCGACGGTCTATGAACGACTGGATACGCCTTCTCAGAGGGTTGAACAGGGCGGCTATCAGGAGGGTGGAGGCTACCACCGCTAGGGTAGACTGCTGGCCGGTGAAGACGACGAAGACCCACTGCAACGCCACGATGCCACCGAAGTAGACCCCCACCAGTGTGGCGGTGAGAGGACCGTAGACGAGAGTACGGTTGATGATTATATCTATGTCGTAGAGGTGGTACTTGAGGATGGCGAAGGCCGTAAAGACCGGGAGGGTCAAGAAAGCAAGGATAGCGATCCAATAGCCGACCGCATTGATCAAGACCGCATTGATCAAGTTCGATCCAAACACGTAAGCGCCCACGTACGCTACGACAGAACCGACTACCGATATGACGGCAAGGTAGACGATCCACTTGAGCTGTTGGCGTTCTTGAGCGCTTCCCCGCGGAGGCGAAAGATCAGCGAGAACGCAGAGGCCAGGCATGCCACCAGAAGAATTACCAGACCGATGGTGCCAAGCATCCCCAGGACATCGCCGAGTGGTCCTCCTATCCCTATTGGGTTGGCGATAGATTTTTGAGTCAGCAAAGGACCAGGGGTCAACGCACCGGCAAGATAGAATGCGGCGCTCCCACCGATCACCGACCAAAGCACGGGCCGCCAACGCCTGGACGGCAGCCTGCCGGTAGGAAACAGCAGGAACAACAAAGCCAGACTCAGTAGCGGGGTTGGATCGCCAGTCCACGATGCAAACCAGGCCAAAACCTTTGCCCCGAGCAGCGACCCGTGTCGTACGGTCGGAGCATAGCTTGCGTATTCATCGGCGAAGATCCCGCCCGCAAAAACGAGGCTCGCACCGCAGAAGATCCAACCTATCGGATTACGGGGATGTCGAGAAGCGACCAGGTCATCGACCGCCGGTAACAACACCAAGAAAATCGCAAAGAGGGCATTAAGGCCGAGTGAGAATGTTCCCTTCGAACCCGGAGGAGTAAGCAGATGGAACAGCAAAGCGAGCGTCGCCATGACCACACAAATCGCAGCCAGCGACCATACCAGCCAGGAAAGCGGCACGGGTGCTCATCCCACCGACTCCTCGATCCCGTTTCTTGTTCCTTCTGTCACGACATCACTCTACAGGAGTACCGTCTCCTGAGCGTTACGACAGCCGTTACGAGAACTACTTCCGAACATACTCTTCTCGGCTCCGACCAGGATCAGACGATAGCCACAGAAGACGAGAAGACGGTGCCAGTATCCTTCAGGAATAACCCTCTCGGTGGCCTCGGTGCCATCTCATGGTTACGTGAACGACCCGGACCCCCGAAAGTAAATCTAGCCTCGACTTCGCCTACGTTGGGGTCTGTCCGTAGAAGCTCGACGAGGACGATCCGGGAGGTAGAGAGTCTTGGGTTGACCAAAATTTCCGAAGGATTAAGCTCTTGGGGGTGTCTCGAAGGAGTCCCGATGACTACGCAGGAGGTACGAGATGCCAGCCGACCGAACGGAACCGGAGACGTACAACACGTACAACATAGACGACACGATAAGGGTGCCCATCGTGCTCAGGGACGAGGACGGCGTGGCCCACGTAAGGGCCATCTTCCGGCGCATGCGCCGTCCCGGGAACCTGGGACCCAGGGGCCTCGACCCCGACGACACCCTGGAGCTTAGGGGCAACGGGGGAGGCCAGAAACAGGCCACGGTGGAGGCGACACTGAAGGTGCGAGACGAACACGAGCCCGGCGACTACTTGTGCGTGGCCATACAGGCCTACGATTCCAAAGGCAACATGGCGATGATAAAGAACCCCAAGCCTTCGAGGCTCTTCCGTATCGTGGACCTGGGCGGCAGGGACGATCACAATACGGAGTTCCTGGGGTGGGGAGACTGACCACCTCCATACCCTCGAAGTAGCAGCCCCGGAGCAACCCACCAGAACGATGGAAAGGATAAGTTGGCCGTTGAGGACGAAAGCTACTTTGCCCGATGAGCGTATACGGGTAAGCTCGTGCCCAAACCGTTACGGGTGAGCGCATAAATCGCTCTCAGAGGGTCATCCACGCCCGAACGGAGGACACAAGGCTCAATCCGGAGAATATACGCGCCCAGAAGACCTGTTTTCGACCACAGACGGCAAATTTGGGAGCGTGAGGGTCTTCGTATTTGGAGGCCACTTGATATGTGAGGTCGCGGGCTTGACTATACCGGGAGCTCTCGGTGGAGCAGGGACCGCCGCACCGCCGATTGCCGGAAGCGGAAGATGCGTCCGAGTTGTAGCCGCACCATCGGATGGGCGATGTCGCCAAACGGCCAAAACGGCAGCCCGTAGCGCACGACATCCTCGATGATCGTCTCATCTCCCTCGTCGGAGAAGCTGTGGGTGTGCTCCCAGAGCCGGTAGGGGCCACGCACCTGCTCGTCAACGAACCCGGTCGGTGGTTGCCACCTTAGGATGCGTGACCGCCAACGCAACGGAACCCCTAATAGCCGGAGCCTGTAGTCTATTAGGGTCCCTTCTCGCATCGGGATGGGTTGGGGCGTGAGGATACGGAAGCGTAGCTCCGGCGGGGTGATGCGTTGCAGGTTGGCCGCATCGGAAAAGAAGGCGAAGACATCTTCACGTGGCAGCGGCACGCTCATGCGAGTCCTCAGAACGTGGAGCGTGCCACTCACTATCCGTCATTCGCCTCACGGTCGCCTAGTGCCCGGTCGTGCCCCCGTAGGGCATTAATGGCTTCTTGCACGTGCCTTTCTACGCCAAGCTGAGAGGAAAAGATGTGCTTCACCACTCCCGCCTCGTCTAAGACGTACGTCACCCTACCGGGGAACAGACCGAGCGTGTTTGGCACCCCATACGAATTCCTGACCTTACCTCCCTCATCGCTGAGCAAGGCGAAGGGGAGATCGTGTTTCTGTACGAAGGCCCTGTGCGATTCTACCGAGTCGGAACTTATCCCGATTACCTCAGCATCGAGGATGCCGAACTCCTGGAAATCGTCCCTAAAGGCACAGACCTCTTTGGCGCAACCCAACGTGTTGTCTTTCAGGTAGAAGAAGAGGACCACGGGCTTGCCAAGGAAGTCGTTGAGCCTCACCATCTCTCCCGACTGAGAGGGGAGCGCAAAATCGGGAGCCTTTGCTCCTACTCGTGCCCTGTCGTTCATTCGAAAACCACCGACTCCTAATTGCCGTAACGCCTTATAGACGAGCTGATTGTATGGGCAGTTCTGATGGGGGTACGTGAAAGCATCGAGGTTGTGGTCAGGAGTCCCAGGAGAATGTTTGACTGACGACGCTATCTGCGTTATACACATATCAACACCCCGCTGTCCATTTCCTCCTTTCCCTTTCCCCACACCCCTGAGAGGGCACGGGGCCTCTTTTCTCCATCCTGACACAATACTTGGTGTTACCCTGACCAGAGTTATCCACAGGTTGTGCCATAACTTTGTGGATAAGTGATTTTTGGATCATTTGAGTATAGATACCCAACGCCGATGTATGCCATCTCTTCGTCGTATCTGGCCGATCAAAGTAGCTTTTGTTATAACTGTCGAAACAAAGCGGGAACGGGAAGGGTCTCGTGCCGATAGTGATGTACATCATCTTTGTCGCCGTGGGTGTTTTCGCAGCCTCCGTGTTGGGCCAGTCCCTCTCTGCCTCTGAGAAGGAGCGACCTACACAGCCTATAAGCCGCAGATGCCGGAGACCCCACGAGGTACAGCGTAGGAGGTCGATCCGAAGGCAGAGGGTGCGGTGCAGACTCGAAGGTTAGGGATGAAGAGATGCCCCGCCCGCTAGTCGGCATCCTCCCAAACCGCCCACTCCACTTCGAAGAGGTCCACGTTCCCGGCACCGAAAGCCGCCACGAAAGAACCGTCGGACCTGCGTAGGATAAGCACGTCTGCATCGCATTCCAGATCGTAGCCGAACGGTAGCCAGGACCCTTTGTGTCCGTCTTTGGTCTCACGTCCGCTCGGTGAACGGCTCAACTGCGATGCCCTCATCCACCACTTCCAGCTTGGGAAGCCAGAACGACTCCAGGTGTCTGTGCTCCAACACAATGTCCACGGCACCATACTCCGAATCGGTCCAGCACTTCTGTACCGTGCCGACGTGCCGACACATACGAAATAACGTATAAACTGCTCTCAGAGGTCTCTCTACGCCTCACTGAGGGCCAGAATGGCATCGGGTAGGGGTAAAAGGGCCAAAAGACCCTTTTTCGACGGCAGGAGGCGAATTACAGCGGCAATCAAAACTGTTGAACCATAGCAC
>JBKPOM010000075.1:0-31007 GCA_046733115.1 Actinomycetota bacterium
ATATTGAGCGAAGCGCTTTCGACGGCAAGCGCCCAAGACGCTCAAGCTTACTTCAAGCATGCTGGCATCGCCCACAAGCCCAACTACTGTGAAACGTACTGTGAGAGCCCCTTTAGAATAGGTGAGGACGACGGACAGATCGTCATCGCGACTGCCAGAGGGTCCACAAAGCCGCCCCCCGCGAGCTTTGTCTCTTACAACGCCTGGTCTCCCGCAAGCCACAACGCGACGCGCTGGAAGATATACCGAGAAGAACGGTCATCGGGTAGACCGGGGCAAATCCTAAGAACGTCCCGGTAGGAGGACACTAATGTTGGACCGGGTGCTCGTAGGCTGGATAAACCGGCGCCTCGATGAGCTGTACCGGCGACACCTGTCGCTGCACGACGACGAGGTCGTAGGCCACTACAAGTCCGGCGCCGGTTACCACAAACCGGAGATCCTGGGCGAGGAACAGAAGCGGTTCTCCATCTGCCTCGCGACCACAAACGGCGAGGTTTTTGTAGCCGGAGACCACGACCGGCCGTTCGCGCTTCAATCCATCTCCAAGACGTTCGTCTACGGCCTGGCCCTGGAGGTGTGCGGACGCGAACGTGTATTGGCGCGGGTCGGGGTAGAGCCCAGCGGCGACGCCTTCAACTCCATAGTCTTCGACGAGCGCCACAACCGCCCGTTCAACCCCATGGTCAACGCGGGCACGCTTGCTACGACCGACCTCGTAGGCGATGGGGATGCTTTGGAGACGGCGCTTGAGCGTATATTGGACGCGAGCTCAGACGCTACGCCGGAAGCGGAGACTTAGATGTAGACGAGGACGTCTTCGAGGCCGAGATGCGAACGGCGGACAGGAACCGCGCGACGGCCTACCTCATACGCAGCGAGGGTATGCTAGATGGCGACGTTGAGGCGACGCTCGCCCTCTACCTGCGGCAGCGTTCGGTGCGCGTCACCTGCCGGGAGCTGGCACTCATGGCCGCCACGCTGGCCAACGGTGGCGTGAGCCCGGCGACCGGAGAGCGAGCGCTCGGGTCCCGCCACGTCAGGGACGTGCTGAGCGTCATGCACACGTGCGGCATGTACGACTTCGCCGGGGAGTGGGCCTACCGGGTCGCCATACCCGCCAAGATCGGGGTGAGCGGCGGCGTTCTGGCCGTCGTCCCTGGCAAGCTCGGCATAGGCGTCTTCTCGCCCGGCCTCGACGCCTACGGCAACAGCGTCAGGGGAACAGCAGTGTGCGAGGAGATCTCCGAACGCCTCGGCCTGCACGTCTTCGCCGACCACCGCGAAGACGCCCTGCTAGGACCCAATCGATAGCATTGCGTGGGACTTTCCTCGCCTACCATTTCCCGTGAAGGTGTATAGTTCGCGGAGGGTTGGCACGCTCTCTCTTTTGAAAGAAGGTCGTTTGTTTTCCAGGGTTCGGGACGGTTTCATCGCTGGATACGGTCGCCTCAAGACCAGCGTGTGGCCGGTCGTGCAGGCGGCGGTTGCGGCGAGCCTGGCCTACTTCCTGGCCGAGGTGATCATCGGTCGCGGGCAACCCTTCTTCGCTCCGATTGCGGCTGTGATCTGCCTCAGCGTCACGCTCGGGAGGAGGAACAGGCGGGCCGTCGAGATCGTTTTCGGGGTCGCCGTTGGCCTCACGGTGGCGGATCTCCTCGTGCTCGTGATAGGGAGCGGGACGCTCCAACTCGCGGTCATCGTGCTACTGGTGATGGCAACGGCGGTATTCTTCGGCGGAGGGACGCTTCTCGTCAACCAGGCGGCCGTCTCGGCTGTCCTGGTGGTCGTGCTGCAACCCCCCGATGCGGTCTTCACACCGGACCGCTTCCTGGGCGCGCTCATCGGCGGCGGGGTGGCGCTCGCGATCAACTACCTCTTCCCCGTCAACCCCGAGCGCCTGGTCGAGAGGGCCGCAGCCCCTGTCTTCGACGAACTGGTCGGTGTGCTCGAAGAGATCGCCGCCGTGCTTAGGGAGGGCGACGAGAAAAGGGCCGAACGGGTTCTCGACCGTTCCAGGGAGATAGACGGCAGGGTCAGGACCCTGAACGAGGCGCTCGAGGCGGGCCACGAGACGGCCAGGCTCTCCCCCACCCGCCGCCGCTCATTGCGGCAACTCGAGTTCTACGGCAGCGCCGGCATCAGGATAGAGCTGGCCGTCATAAACACCCGCGTCCTCGCCCGCGGCGTCTACAACGCCGTCAGACGAGGGGACGCGATAGCGCAGCAACTGCCCGAAGCCGTGCTCGATCTCTTGCGGTCAGTGAGAGCACTGGCCGCATTCTTCGAAGACGACAAAGGGCCAGAGGAGGCGCGCAGGTGGGCCTTAGAAGCGGCCAGGCGCGCGACCGAGATCCTGGAGGAGCGCCACGAGCTAGGGATCAGCGTCCTCGTCGGGCAGGTCCGCTCCGCCGCCGTAGACCTCCTCAGGAGCACGGGAATGGACCAGGCCTCCGCCCTCCAGGCCCTCGAAGACGCCGCAGGCCGCGCCTCTGAGATAGGGTAACGTCGTAACTCCCGGCCGTAGGGGCGGGTTTCAACCCGCCCCTACTACCACGTTCTTACAACGTGTCGTCGCTAATGGCGTCGGCTTCGATCTCGACCAGGATCTCGGGGACTATGAGGCGCCTGACCTCGACCATGCTGGTGGCGGGTCTCGTCTTCCCGAAAAATTCGCCGTGGGCCTCGCCTATCTTCTCCCAATCCTCGATGTTGACGACGTAGATCCTGGTCCGCACCACGTCCGAGAGATCTGCCCCGACCGCCCGCAACGCCACCTTGATGTTGTTTATGGCCTGGACGGTCTGCGCGTAAGGGTCTCCTATCCCAACGTATCCCCCGCTCCCATTCGTCGCGGTCGTACCCGAGACGTACACGAATTGCCCGCGCCTGACAGCACGCGAGTAGCCGACCCTGCTCTCCCATACCGTGCCGCTGGTTACGTTCTCCCGCCTCATGACAGTCCCCCGCACGAATAGGTCTCCCCATTCTACCCTTACAGGAGCCCCCCACGCCGAAGCTCGTCTCTGAAACGCATTCCTTCCGCGGAGTCTTCCCTGTAGAAAGCGGCGGGCTCCCCGATGGGTGCCGGAACAGCTTCGTACACGCCACGCTCCGATGAGCCGTGCGTCTTTCCCGTCCAGAGGTGGACCCAGCCTCCGGCCGGCAGGTAGACCTCCACGGTATCCGTGTCGGGGTCGAGCACCGGCGCCACCATGAACTCGTTGCCGACCATAAGCTGGTACTCCAGGCCGGGCACCTCGGGATCTTCCGGATAGTGAACGAACGGGTGCCTGACGACCGGGAGCCCCGTCTCCGACGCCTCCCTCACCAGCTCCATCCTGTAAGGTTTCCAGGCAGCGTAGATCCTGGCGAAGCGGACGAAGTACTCGAGGGTCTCCTCGTCCGAGTAGATCTGGTAATTGACCTCGGGTATGTTGCCCTCGTGGGTACGGAACACGGTCGTAAACGCACCGAGTTCGATCCAACGCAACAACAACTCCCTGGAGCGATGGTACTGTAGCAGCGGATTGTCTATGGCGGTGTAGCCGCCGATATCCGAGTGCTCCAGACTGTAGCCCGAGAGACCGCTCGTCAAAAGGCCCGTGACGGCGCTCTTTATGCCGTCGTGCTCGTCCCAGTCGACGAGCTGGTCACCGACCCAGAACAGGGTGCTGCAGCGGGGACTCTGTATATAGCCTGAGCGATTGAAGAAGACGATGTCGTCGCCCCGGCCCGCCTCTTCGATCGCTTCGCGGTTTACTTTGGCCCATTCCTCGGCGTAGCGGTCGTGATAAGTCCTTGGATCCGCGCCCGAGAACAACACTGCGTCGTAGGGAAGCCCCTCGCCGAAGTCGGCCATCCACCCCGAGGCCCCGTTGCCGATGAGCTCCCCTTTGATTATGTCCTTGATCCACACCCGCGCGTCCGGGTTCGTGAGATCCACCATTCCTGCGGAGAAGTCGGAGTTCCTGATCCTGTAAGGCTCGCCGTCCCGGTTCTTCACCAGGTATCCGCCCTCTGCAGCCTCCTCGAAGAGGTTGCGGTGATGGTTTTTCTTCAGCCTGACGTCGTCGCAGACAAAGGGGTTTATGTAAGTCATGAGCCTGATGTGCTTCCGCTCCAAGCTTTCTCTTAGCAAGTTCCAGTCGGGATAATGATCCCTGTCGAGTTCCCAGTTCCACCACAATTGGGTGCCGAAGCTGGTCTTTCGCTGGCCCACCCAGTCCTGCAGCCAGAAGGCGGCGACGGGCGCGTCGAGGGCTTCGAGCTTTTCTAGTATCTCGCGCACCTTGTCTGTGCCGCCCTGCAATCCGACCACGGGGCCGCTCATGATCCACTCGGGGAGCGGGCGCATTCTGCCCGAGTATTCGGTGTACTGTTCGATCAAACCCTCTGGCGTGTCCGCACCCGGGACCTGCCCCCTCATCCGCGAAGCGAAAACGCAGACCTGAACCCTATCCTTCTCCCTGAGGTCGAAGGTCGAGTATTCGTAGTTCTCCAGGAAGAGAGAGCGCGCGTTGCTCGTAATGTAGTGCGGCACGCTGGCGTAGCTGGTGTAGGGGTCGCCGCCGGCACCGGCCTTCCAGTCGACGGCCCAGGTTACGGGCTGCTCGCCCCTGCCTATGCCCTGCTCCCGGATGAGGATTGGCACGATGCGTCCCTTCATGTCGAAGTATGTGTACTGGGTCCCGAAGCCAAAGAAACCCTCTTCTGGGGAAGAAGCGTGGGTAAGGTAGACCCGGTCGTACGGCTCCCCGACCTCGGCCTCGAAGAAAAGCCTCCCATCGGTCACGGGCGAGAAGGTGAGCACGTAATCAGCCCCCTCGGGGTCGCCTCTGCCGGTAAGCCGACCGAAGAGTACCAGCGCGTCACCCCGCTTCTCGACCCGGTCTATCGTCTGGTCGGGATGCGGGTTTGAGGTCTCGTCTTCCAGGGTGAGGTGCGCCCTCGACTGCCGGACCGTCTCCTTGCCCTCGGCGGCGGAGACGAAACTCTCCCCCGGGATGCTCTGCCAGAGTATCCTGTACGGCCTAGAGTCGTGCGCGATGCTGAGAAAGACGCCCGAAGGATCCTGGCCGGTTTGCAACGTGACGGTAAACGTGCCGACGCGGTAGGAACCCGGGGAGATATCGTGCCCCACTTCGGCGATAACGCCGGAGAGCTGGCGCGGTTTCCTCCAGAGCGCATACGCTCCACCGAGCAGCGCCGTACCGGCCGCGCCGGTCCCGGCGAGCCTCAGGAACCCCCTGCGCGTCAGCTTCCTCTTCACCGCGATCTCTTCCGATCCTGGTCTCTCCCGTATATCATACAGGAGGTCCATGACCGGCCGTTCGGCACGGGTGGTTCGCGAACCGCCCTACAATGAATCGTCTGCGCAAACCGCGCTGTGGTGGGCGCAACGCACGTGGATCATCCGGATCCGAGGTCGCGGAGCGACCCATTCAACACCACCTTCCCTCTGGAGGCGGGGTCCCCGTCGTCTGGCTCCTGGGTGATCTCGATCTCGGGGTAAGCCGCGGCGCTAACCGGCGCGGACATGCTCACGGTGGCGCGGCCGTCCGGTGCCGCGTTGAAGGTACCGCAGCTGATGCGTCCTCCGCCCTCCCCAGCATACCACATCTCATAGTATCCGCCTTCCCCGGGTTCGGGCAGCCCCCAGGCCTCAAGCTCGACCTTGAGGTTATCACCGACTCGCTCTCCCCTGAGCTCGCCGACGGCCTGCGGTGCCGCGCTGCTGGTGGCGGTCAGGGCCAGGCCATCGGAAGGTTCAGTGACCGCCCGGAGCACCCCGACACCCAGGACCGCCACTACCAGCAGCGCGGCGGCAGCCAGCAGCCAGAACCTCCACCTGCCCACCGTTTCGCGGCGCCCCTCGCTCCTCGCCCGCGCAAGCACCCAGTCCTTCAGTTCAGGCGGTGGACCGGCCACCGTGGTCCGCAGCACGTCGTGGGCGCGGCGCACCTCGTCGAGGTCGTTTCGGCAGGCGGGGCATTCTTCGAGGTGACGCTCCAGTTCCCGCTCCTCTGCGTCGGTCGACTCCCCAAGCACGTATGGACCTAGTAGCTCTTCGAAGCGGTCTTCACTCACCGCGAGCCTCCTTCGGTGAGGGGTTTGCGATGGCCTGGCGGAACCTCTTCAGAACCGCGGTAGTGCGGCTCTTGATCGTCCCCAGAGGGATACCGGTTCGGCGGGAGATCTCGCGCTTCGCGCTGGGACAGGTCCTCGAAGCAGGCCAACTCCAGCACCTCCCTGTACTGGCTGGGGATGCTCGAGAGCGCGGCGGCCACGTCCCAGGCGTCCACGGCCTCTTCGGGCCGCGGCCCGCCGGCGATCGCACAAAGCCCGTGCTCTCCCGCGGGCCTGGGCCTGGCCCGGCGTCTCCGGTCAAGGTCCGTCGCCCTGTTGCGGGCGATGCGGTACAGCCACGTGGCGAAGCCGGCGCGGTCCTGATCGAAGGACGCCGCGTGGCGCCAGACGCTCGTAAAGGCGTCCTGGACGAGCTCCTCGGCCAACTGCGCGTCGCCAAGCAGCCTCAAGCCCGTGGCGTACACCGGCCGCGAGTAACGATCGTAGAGCTCGGAGAGCGCCCGCTCGTCCCCGCCCGCCACCAGGCTTACCAGCTCCTCATCACCCGTGTCCCTCACATCCCGGCCGAGGCCCCATCTCGCCCTATGGTGTCGCTTCATCCGCCCGATCTAAAGTCTCCTAACCACGGCGGGAGTGCGGTGTGGCGACACCGGTGTTGTGCCTGTAGCTCAGCGTAGCGAAGTTCCTGGAACGGACGTTGAACTCGATGTACCTGCCGTCGACGCGGAAGCGGTCGCCGACCCTGTTGGCGCGGATGGTCCTCGTCTGATCGCCGCTAAAGGTCCTACCCCCCGTGCTGACCGTGAACGCCGCGCAGGTTCCTCCTTTGCGGCCTCGGCCTCGGCCGGAGGCGACAGGTAGCCCAGCAGGGTCGAACAAACCAGCAGCAAAACAGCCCCGATCACGCCTAACCAGACGTAAGGCCGCGCGTTCTTGACCGTCTCTCCCAAAACGTTTCGCCTTCCTCGGCGCCCGTAGAACCTTCCTACACCGACAGATCCCTCCTACGCCGAATTTATACGTACGGCGGCGGTCAGCCGGACGACGGTGCAGACAAGATCCCGCGGAAGTACGAGAGGGGCGCAGCGGTCAGACGAGAGAAGCACGTGGGGACCTGTCCTCCGGGTTACGGAGCCCCGTATGGCCCGTGCCGCTGCACGAAGTCGTCTATCATGGCGCGGGCGATGCTTGTCGTTGGCGGCAATTGCGGCAGGTCATCTGCCGTGTACCAACCGGCGTCTTCGATCTCACCGGGGTCGGGGGCCAGTTCGCCGTCCGCGTAGTCAGCGGTAAAACCGATCATGAGCGAGTTCGGAAACGGCCACGGCTGGCTCCCGAAGTAGGTTACGTTCTCAACCCCGAGCCCCACCTCTTCCCTGATCTCGCGAGCGACAGTATCCTCGATCGACTCGCCCGGCTCGACGAAGCCCGCGAGCACGCTGTAGAGCCCCTTCGGGAAACCCGGCGAACGCGCTAGCAAGATATGATCCCCCCTCTCCACGAGGACGATGGCCGCGGGGCTGAGGCGAGGGTAGTGCATCATCCCGCACCGCGTACACTGCTTCGCGAGCTCCCCGGAAACCGGCTCCGTTTTTCCGCCGCAGCGCCCGCAAAAGCGGTGCGTCGCGTGCCAACCCACGATCTGCTTCGCCCGCCCGGCCATCGTGAAGAAATCGTCGTCCACCCCGAAGAAGAAGCTCCGCAGATCCCTGAACACCATACCCTCGGGTGGTTCAGAATCCGTCTCGACCGCCCAGCAGGTGTGCCCGTCGAAGTCCCCGACCTCCCACCTGAAGGTGACGTCGAGGTTGAGTTCCTTGAGTCCGCCAGCAAGCGGCACCCTGACAGGCCCCTCCTCGAACACGAGCAGCCTGTCGCCCTCGAAGGCGAACCACAGTGCCTGGTCCGGGTCAGCCAACCGGGTCGTCCAGGAGCGAGGCCAGGTACTCGGCGGGGTGGAGGGCCTGGCGTTCTGTTCCGTCCAGGATCTGCTCGCGGCAGCTCGTCCCCGGCGCGACCACGACCCGCTCCCCCGCCCCCCGCACCGCCGGGAACAACCTTCGCTCCCCCATCTGCATCGAGACCTCGTAGTGGCCCTTCTCGTACCCGAAGAGACCCGCCATCCCGCAACACCCCGAGTCGACCACCTCGACGTTGGCGGCGAACCCGAGCAACCGCTCCGTCGGACCCGTTCCGACAAGCGCTTTCTGGTGGCAGTGCCCGTGCAAGAGTACCGGCGTGCCTTCCCTGAGCGGAAGCTCTTCGCTGAGTTCTAGCATCGCCTCCTCGAAGAGGCGCGTGGCTTCGGCGAGCTTCTCGACGCGTTCGTCGTCGGGGAGGACCTTCCGGTAGTCGTCGCGCATGGTCAGGATGCAGCTGGGCTCCAGGCCGACGAGAGGGATGCCGCGCTCGACGAGGGGCATCAGCAGGTCCAGGTTGCGCCTGGCGTTCTTCCTCGCCTCGTCGACGAGCCCCTCGGAGAGCATCGGCCTGCCGCAGCAAACCGCCTTCGGCAGGTGCACCCTCGCCCCGGCTGCGGCGAAGAGACGCACCGCGCCCTCCCCGACCTCGGGCCGCTGATACTGGTTCCAGGTGTCGTTGAAGAGGGCAACCTCCGCCGGACCGGTACCCTGCGGCAGTTCCGAGAAGCGTTTCGAAAAGGTCCTGTTCGTCACGCGCGGCAACGAGCGGCGGGGGTCTATCCCGGCGATGCCGGCGGCCCTGCGGGCGAGGCGCGTCCCTGCGACGGCGTTGTAGAGAGAAGGCATCAGGGCCGCGAGCGCGAGCTGGCGACGGATGTGTCCGGCCGCCTTCTGGCGCGGGCCGAAGCCGTGTTCTTTGCCCGTCTGGTAGAGAACCTCGGTCTTCATGGAGGCCACGTCCACGGCGGAGGGGCATTCCGTCTTGCACGCCTTGCAGCCGACGCAGAGGTCCATCACCTCCTTTATGCGTTGCCCGGTCAGTTCTTCCGGTGGGAGTGTGCCTTCGATCACCGACCTGAGCATGTTCGCCCGCGCCCTCGTGGTGTCCTGCTCGTCGAGGGTTACCATGTAGGAAGGGCACATCGTGCCGCCGGTTCTCTTGCGGCAGAGCCCGCTCCCGTTGCACAGCTCGACGGCCTTCGCGAAGCCGCCCTGATCGTCAAAGGAGAGGTTCGTCTTTATGGGGAGACGCTTCCTGCCGGGACCGATGCGCAGTTGCCGGTCCATCGGCGGGGGATCAACGATCACACCCGGGTTCATCATCCCTTCCGGGTCGAAGAGGCGCTTGACGTCCCTGAAGGCGCGCAGGATCTCTGGCCCGTACATCCCTTCCAGGAATTCGGAGCGCGAGAGGCCGTCGCCGTGCTCGCCCGAGATGGACCCGCCGCAGTCGACGACGAGGTCTGCGACCTCCTCCGCGATGTGGCGCATGCGCGAGACGCCGTCGGGGTCCGAGGTATCGAGCGCGGGTCTGACGTGCAGGCATCCCACGCTGGCGTGCCCGTAGAAGCAGGCCCAGGTGCCGTTCTCCTCCACGATCTCCTCGAAGCGGCCGACGAACTCCTCCAGCCGGTCAGGCGGCACCGCTGCATCCTCCACGAAGGCGACCGGCTTCTCCTTGTCCGCCGTGCCGAGCAGGAGCGGCAAGGTGGACTTGCGGAGCTTGACCGTCTGGTCCATCTCCACTTTCGTGCGCAAAGGTGTCGTGGCCAGCGCCCCGACCTCGACGGCCAGATCTTCCAGCCCCGCGAAACGGTCGTCGATCTCCCGCTCCGCGCCGCTCCACTCCACGATGAGGACGGCCTTCGGGTCCGACTGCACGAATCGGGTCGAGTCTTTGTAGGCGGGGTTGGCCCTCGCGCGGCCGACCGCCACGTCGTCGAGCAACTCTATCGCCGACGGGTCCATCTCGAGGAACTGTTTCGTCGCGCGGGCCGCCCCGGAGAGGGAGTCGAACTCGAAGGAGGCCAGGGCGCGGGTCTCGGGGAGCGGGTGCAGCCTGAACTCCGCGCGGGTCACGACGGCAAGCGTGCCCTCCGAGCCGCACACCACGCGCGTGAGATCGAAGGTCTCGGGATCGACGAGGGCGTCCAGCCCGTAGCCCGAGACGCGACGGATCATGCGCGGGAACCGGCGCCTTATCTCGTTCCCGTACCGATCCCCGATCTCCATCGCACCCCGCAACAGCCTCGCTGTCGCGTCCGCATGACGCGCGCGCTCTCTGGCTTCGTTCCTTTCCAGGGGACTAAGATCCACCGTCTCGCCCGAGGCCAACACGCAGCGCAGACCAAGGACCTGATCCGAGGTCATCCCGTAGACGAGACTACGCATGCCGGCCGAGTTGTTCCCGACCATGCCCCCGAGCGTGGCCACGTCCGAGGTAGAAGTATCGGCCCCGAATACGAGCCCGTGCGGCTCGACCATCGCGTTTAGCTCGCCCTGCACCAGCCCCGGCTCGACGACGCAACGCCGCCCTTCCAGATCTACCTCCAGCGCCCGGCGCATCTCGGAGACGTCGAGGGCGAGCCCTGGTGCTGTCGCCTGACCGGCGAGGCTGGTGCCCGTGCCACGGGGCGTGATGGAGAGCCCCAGCTCGCGGGCCACCGAGAGGGCGAGCTTCACGTCCTCCTCGGAGCGGGCGATTACGACGCCTACGGGCTTTCGGAGGTAGATGGAGGCGTCGGTGGACCACAGGGCGCGCGAGGCTTCGTCGGTGCGTAGGTAGCCCTCCAGCCGACCGTCGAGGGCGGCATGGACTTGCCTCTTGAAGGGTTCGAGGGTACCTGTCATCCCGTCAACTTTACATCCGGAGAGGGTGTGCCGCCAATCAGAGATCCCCGCCTTCTTCGGCGAGACGGTTCAGTTCCCTGGCCAGGAGGGCGAGGCGGGCCTCTTTCACTAGGGGCACTTCCCTGCGGCGGCGGCGGACGTCGCCCAGGTCTATGTCCGCGGTGATGAGCGCCTCTTCGTGCAGGGGTCCCTCCGCCACGACCGTCCCCCAGGGGTCGACGACATGCGAGTAGCCCCAAAAAACGATCTCGTCCTGCTTGCCGACCCGATTGACGAAGATGACGTAGCTCTCGAGCATGCGGGCGTAGAAGCGGGTGATCCCCCGCCAGTAATCCTTGGTATCTAACAACTCGGGATAAGGGTAGGAACCGCTGTCGGCAGGGATTATGAGCACCTGGGCGCCGTCCTGGACCGCGATGAAAGGAAGAAACGGCTGCCAGGCGTCGTTGCAGATCAAGATGGCCATGCGGCCAAGCCTGGTGTCGAAGGCGCGCATGCTCTGCCCCGGGTTGTAATGCTTTCTCTCTTCGTAGATCCTGTAGTTGGGCAGGTAGAGCTTGCGGTGCAGGTGGCGAAGCACCCCTCCCTCGAGATACGCCGCGCTGTTGTAGTTCTGGAAGCGCTGTCCCTCCTCGCAGAACCCCACGACCACGGCCATCTCTCCAGCATCCTCGGCCAGCGAGCTGATGGGCTTGCTGTCCGCCTCGATAGCGACATCGTCGTCGAGCTCTCCCAGGGCGTAGCCGGACAAACTCAACTCCGGGAAGACGATGAGGTCCACGCCCCTCTCCCTCGCCATCGCGACGACCTCTTTCGCCTTGCGCAGGTTTTCGTCGGTGTCGCCGAGTACGCAGTCGATCTGGGCTAAGGCTACCTGCATAACTCTAAACCAACTTTCAGTTCATTCCTTGCCATCCGAGTAGCCAGCGTCGGTTCGGCACGGTCTGCCGGGCCCGAAAGCCCCCCGAGCGGAGGAGCGGTTGCTTCCCCGGCGCACTCGATGCCCGACCTACCGGGCAAACCGGTCAGGCGCTCTGAGCCGGAGACGGCCCCACCAGGCACCGCACCGTTTGCGTGTCGGCCTCTGCGGTGTTTAGCCGGACCTGTTCCTGATTTCGATGCGCCGGGGCGGGTCCACCGCGACGGCGGCCCCTTGGACGGTGATCTCAAGCAGGCCGTTCTCGAAGTCGGCGCTTATGTCGCGCTCGTCTACGCCCGCGGGCAGAGTTATGCTCCTCCTGAAAGCGCCGTAGTAGCGCTCCCTGACGTAGAAGGTTTCCTCCTCCTCGTCCTCCAGCTCGCTCCTGCGCTCCCCGGAAACGGTCAGCACGTTGTTAGAGAGGGTGATCTCTACGTCCTCCGGGTCAACCCCCGACAGCGAGACCCGGATCACGACGTTTCCACCTTTGGCGAACACGTCGGTGGACGGGACCCAGGCCGTCGCGTAGGTCCTCCGCTGAGCCTCGTGCCCGGTTTCGGAGCCGATCCTTCCCGCCCCCAGTTCCCGCATCCTATTCCACTCGCTTATCGAATCTACTAATCCGTGAAACGGGTTTCTTCGCCCTCTTTGCTCTTTATCCATTCTCCCTCCTTCCGACCTCTCCCGAAGGCCGTCTTGTCCCGGGGGTCATCCTGCCTTCGCGTCTTACCCAAACCTAGGAACGAAGATCGGCTCGCCCCCTGCAAGCGAGCGCTCGCTCACCTCCTTGAGAGCCGCCAATCCCGGCTTATGGTGCCCGCACCCCGCAAAATATCACGGTCTGTCAGATCCAGGCCCAAGCTTGCCGCTCTAGATCTGGCACGCGTCGATGTAACCGAAGATCGACACCCGTGCCAACTCGGCGTTCGTGCCGCCCAAGCCCTCAGGTTCCGGCGCGGGAGAAACGCAGCAAAGAAACGCTCCCGGTGCCGAAAGTACAAGCGTCCTGCCTTATTCGCTAGTGCGGTGCCGTCCGCGTTCTAGAGGATCTTCCGCGGTCATCTGCTGGGCGGCTGGACCCCCCGGCGCCGGGCGCGACCCCGTGGGCGCCGGCCGATCCGTCAGGATTTCTTCCGCCTCTCGGCGCTCCACGCGCTCGGCATCCGCCTTGAGGGTCTTGTACAGGCCGTAGCACATGGGGATCATGAGTATCCCGAACGGCGTCGCGGCCAGGATAGCCCCGTTCGTGAGCCCATCCAGCGCGTCGGAGCCGCCGCCCCCGGCTACGAGCAGGACCGCCGCGATCACCGCCATTATCACCCCCCAGGTGAGCTTAATCGCCACCCTCGGGTTGAGGACGCCGCCGGCGGACATGCTCCCCAGCACGACAGTTCCCGCGTCCGCCCCGGCGACGAAGAAGATGTAGATCAGAAACAGCGCCAGGATCGACGTGAGCAGGGAGAGCGGGTACGAGTCGAGGAACTGGAACAGTGCGACGGCCGCACCTTTGTTATAGAGGGTCTCGCTGAACTTCCCGTTGGTCTGGTTGTCGAGTTGGATGCCCGCAGATCCGAACACGCAGAACCAGATCATCGAGAAGAGGCTGGGGCCGACCAGCACCCCGACGATGAACTCCCTTATGGTGCGGCCCTTGGAGATCCGGGCGATGAAGGCGCCCACGTACGGGCCCCAGGCGATCCACGTAGCCCAGAAGAAGATCGTCCAAGAGCCCAGCCACGCCTGTTGCTTCGGGTCGAAGGCGCTCATGTTGAGGCTGCGGGGGACGATGTTGGCCAGGTAGGCGCCGATGCCCTGCGTGAAGGAGTTGAGCTCGAGGAGCGTCGGCCCGACGATCATGAAATAGATGAGCAAGAGGAAGGCCAGGTACATACTAGCCTGGCTCAGGAAGTTGATCCCTTTGTCGAGCGGGGTCGACGCCGAGAGCATGTAGGCGACGCCGGTGACGGCGATGATTATCAGCAGCACGGTGATGGTGCTCGGGACGCCGAACACCGTGCCGAGCCCCGCGGCGATCTGGAGGGTGCCGAGCCCCAAAGAGACGGCGACGCCGAACAGGGTGGCAATGATCGATATGATGTCGATCGCCTTCCCTAACGGTCCGTCGACGCGGTCGCCGATCAGGGGGCGGAAGACCGTGCTGATCTGCAGGTTGGCCATGCCCCTGCGGTAGCTGAAGTACGCGACGGCGACACCGATGGTGGCGTACATCGCCCAAGGGGTCAGCGTCCAGTGGAAGAACGCGGTCTGCAAGGCCAGGCTGGCGGCCCCCGGCGTGCGCGCCTGCGCCATACCCATGGGCGGGTCGCCGTAGTGCCAGACGGGCTCGGCGACGCCCCAGAAGACGAGGCCTATGCCCATCCCTGCCTGAAACAGCATCGCGAACCACGCGAAGTAGCCGAACTCGGGTTCGTCCTCGTCCCGACCAAGCTTGATCTTGCCGTAACGGGAGAAGGCCAGCCAGACGACGAAGACGAGGAAGAACGTCGTTATCAGCATGTACACCCAACCGAGATCCGTGGTGATGAAGCCCACGACCGCCGCGAGCACGCTGCTGAAGGAGTCCAAGGCGAACACGCCCCACAAGCAGAACGCCGCCGAGATGGCGATAGTGACCCAAAACACGGCCCCAAGCCGCTGAACTTCATCGTTCCCGACCCTGGTTCCGGCCCGCTCCGCTTCTCTCTCTATGCCGGCGTCCGATCCACCTCGAGCCGTACCTGTAGTATCTCTTTCTTGTGGGTGCTCCCTTGGATATTCCCTATCCGTCACCCGTGGACCTCTCTTTCCCCAATGGTTGCCGCCATGCCTAGGATGGCGACGACGGCATCACCCCGTAGCAACTGTAGTTGCTATAGTAGCAAAAAACTAGCAGGTCCCCCGCTGTATTTCAAGTAGCCAAAGGCTCAAAGTTGCTCGCGCCGTGCGTAGCGGGATCTATGACGAGCTCGGCGACACGAGTTGTTTGAAAAATACCGCGCGCGGTAGGCGGGGCGACAGGGAGCGCCCCGTGGCCCCAAAAGGCGCACACGCCGCCTTAACCGGTCGTGCGGGTAGCGATCTTGGCCACACTTAGAGTTTCTGTGAGCGATTGAATAGCGTAGGATGTTCGTGGGATGACGCGTTTACGGATCGTCGCCGTTGCGGCCGCCGTGATGATCGCGCTGGGAGCCTGGCGGGTGCCGCTCGAGGCGGGCGGGTGCCCCGACGGGGCGCGCGCCGCAAAATCTCCTGCGCCGGGTGGCTCGGGCGGTCCGGATTGGTTCTACGGCGGCGTGGACTGGGTCCGAGGGAGCGGCGACCGCTCCGAAGCCCCGGAGAGACCCAAGGACGCGAACCGCTGCGGCCCCGGTCGCTACGAGGCCCCAAAAGACGCGGGGGCGGAGGGGCGTCCGCGCGACTGCGAGGACGTCCGAGCCCGGTTCTACTAAGAACGTACGAGCAACTTCCCGGACGATCGAGCAGCCCTCCCGCGTCTCCATAAGCAGAGCCTCTCAGTACTATCTCCGAAGCAACGCGGCGGTTTGCCCGTCGCGCCGCGAGTTGCTGTTTCAGATGCAGCAACCATGGTTGCAAGCAAGTTCCGAACGTGCCGTACTTATATCACGCTTGCGATAAGGGGAAGGGTTCGTTGTGAGAGTGTTGAAACCTGGCGTCTTACGCCTACTCGGGCTCGTCGTGTTTTTATCCGCAATCGCCGCGGGCTGCACCGGCGGCGCCAAAACTGGCGGCGTCGGCAACCAGGGCGGCGGTGAGACCCCAAAGGTCAGCCTGCGCGGCGCCGAGATCACCGTCGGCTCCAAAGAGTTCACCGAGCAGATGATACTCGGCCAGATCGCCGTCCAGGCCCTTGAGGCCCGCGAGGCGACCGTCAAAGACCGGACCGGCCTGGCCTCGACGGGCGCCGCCCGCCGGGCGTTGGAATCCGGGAAGATCGACGCCTACTGGGAGTACACGGGGACCGGTTGGATCACCCTCCTCGGCCACGAGGAGCCTATCCCGGGCGCCCGAAAGCAGTACGAGGCCGTCGCCGAGGAGGATCTCCAGAAAAACGGCATCGAATGGCTTCCCCCAGCCCCGGCCAACAACACCTTCGCCATAGCCGTGCGCAGCGAGGCCGCCGGGATCCTGGGCACCAAGAGCCTCTCGTCGCTGGGCGTGCTGTCCGAGGTGCGTCCGGAGGACGTAACCTTGTGCGCCGCGAGCGAGTTCCTCAACCGCGAGGATGGCCTACCGGGTTTGGAGAAAGCCTACGACTTCAAGATCCCGGACGACAACATCGTCAGGATGAACGAGGACCAGATCTACAAGGCCGTCGATGAGGGCGAGAAGTGCAACTACGGTGAGGTTTTTGCGACGGACGGGCGTATCGGGGCGCTCGATCTGATGCTTCTCAAGGACGATAAGAACTTCTTCCCGATCTACAACCCGTCTTTGACGGTCCGCAAAAAGGTAATGGACGAATACCCGGAGATCGCGGACGTCTTCGACCCCATCTCTAAGGAGCTGGACGACGAGACTTTGCGGGACCTGAACGCGGCCGTAGAGGTGGACGAGGAGTCGCCAGAAGACGTCGCCCGGCGGTTCTTGAGGGAGAACGGGCTCCTCTAACCCTAATAAGGGAAGCGCCTCAAGACGTGAGAGGGGACCCCATAGTCGTCGACCCGGAGGTGACGGGAACCCCTCCCTTTGAGAACGGCAAGGAGCGACGCTTGACCGACTCAGGGCACATCGACGTCGATAGGAGCATCATGGCCCGCGGGCTCGTCTGAGAGGCTCTAGTCGCGCTTGTGCTCTGCCTCCCGGCCACCAGGAACGCCGTGCAGTCTACCGTTATCGGCCGGACGCCTCCTCGGCCCCCAACGCTGCGGCTCCGGTACGATGGCGCCCCCTCGAAAGCCGATCTCGGGTTACCGCTATCCCGTAGCGAGCGGGCCGGTGGCAAGGGGGCGCACGTGGTTTCGATTGAGGGCCAGGTACTCGAAAAAGCCACTCATCCGTTACATCCCCTCTTGGAAGCCCTTCCGGCCACAGCGATCACACCTCCCCCGCAAAACCGTCGACGCCGCGCGTAGGAACGGAGGACCAACCGAGCAAGGCGGAGAGCTCCTCCGCGGCCCTCTTGACCTCCCGGCCCGTCGCCTCCAGCCGCTCTCCGAGACGGAACTTGGGCGCCGAGACGTTGAGCGCCGCGACGAGCTGTCCCTTGAAGTCCCTTACCGGCGCCGCCGCGCCGACAAGGCCGAACTCAAACTCCTCGTCCACCAGGGCATAGCCCTGCGCCCGCGCGACCACGAGCCTCTCGTGCAACTCCACGGCGTTGCGAACCGTGCCCGGCCTCAATTCGCGGAACTCGACGCCCGAGAGGAGGCCCAAGAGGGCCTCGTGGTCGTGGTCGAAGAGGAGCGCCCGCCCGGACGAAGTGCAATAGATGGGAACCGTGCGGCCAGCCCAGCCATCCGCTTTGACGGCGTGGGTGGGGGACTTGGAGAGCACCGTTAGAACCTCCAACCCTTGCAGAACGGATAGGTGGGCCGTCTCGCCGACGTTCTTTACGAGCCGCTCGAGCAGCGCGGGGGCAACGCCGAGCAACCTTTGCTCGCCCGCCCGCGCCGCAAGCGCGAAGAACCTCCAGCCCAGACGGTACTGGAGCGTCGCCGTATCACGATCGACAAAGCCGCTCTCGGCCAGGGTCTTAAGCGTCCTCGATACTTGACTCTTCTCCCGCCCGATAAGGTCGGCGATTCGTACGACCCCCAAACCCCCGTCTTCGAGCGCTTCTTCACCACCGAGAACCGTCAATATCGCAAGTTCCCGCCGAAGATTCGTCTCTTTCACTCCCACCACCTATGCTAGTATCACACACGCCAAACCAACTCGCAACCAGGGTTGCATATGCACGTTCCTCTCGACAACGCTGGCACGGGAACCTCTACTGAACCGACGATCTCGCGGGTAGCGTCCGCGAGCGCGGGGACGAGGGCTTGCGCCATCCGACGCGGCTGTAGGCCTACCTACCGAGCTCTCGTCTTCCTTCGAACGATACGTCACTACCTCTCGGGCCGAACGATTGCGTGATACAGATTGTTGCCCACAATAATAGAGCAATAGCGGCCGACCTTCGTCCGCCCCGGCGCTTACGCGCGATCCGGGCGATTCGATAGGTGCGAGGTGAGGCACGGCCGGGGCTTTCCGCGCCTCGAACGGCGCGCTTAGAGACCTGGGGGATCACGTGTTGTGGTTGGTAAGGCTGGATACCTCAACGCCGACTAGCCCGGCGCTCGCGGTCGTCCCGACGCCCATGGGCCCATACGATGCCGCGCCTGCTCGGGCTTCCGATGGAAGCCAATAGGCTCTTTGATGCCGCCGTCTGCCTGACGGTCAGCCGGGGCGTACCGGCACACCGCGGGCTGTCTCTGGATCGGGAACCGGCGCCGTCGCTGGTGGTTCACGCCCGACCGTCCGCCGGCTAGTCCGCCGGCTACCCGGCCGAGCTCTACGCTCGGGCAATGCGGGCGACCATCAGCCGCATCCCGCGCAACGAGCGGTCGCCGCTCGCGAGGACCCAGGCGTTGAGCTACCTGAAGGACGTGCTGGCTCGTCGCGAGGCCAACACGCGCGGTGTGGACGAGGCGCCCATGCTCGATACGGCCGGGCACCTGGCTTGTACCAGCGCTGCCAACCTCGTTTTCGCGGGGATGCACTCCTCACGCCGGGCCCCGAGTCGGGGGTTCTGCCAGGCACCGTGCGCGGGCTCGTGCTGGTCGAACTGGCCCCGCAGGTGGGCCTGACCGTGGTCGAGCGCACGGTGCGTACCGAAGTCCTGGCTACCGCCGATGCAGCCCTCCTGACGAGCGCGCTGCTCGGCGTCATGCCGCTGACCGAAGTGGACGGGCTCTCATCGGGAACGGAGGACCCGGGCCATATCTTCGGGTCCAATACCAAGTCCGGGTGAATGGCAACGCCCCCGCGCGCGGGCCTGCGTCTTCGGCTACCCGTGGATTCCCGCTTGCGCGGGAATGACGGATGGGAAGGGCTCGGCACGCGTCCGCAGCCGGAAAGCCCGACCGTCCAGACGGACTCGATATAAGGGCGAAGCTGGAAGAGGATCTGTAGCACGTGTATCGACACCGCTAGAGCGGTTCGCAGGGACATTGACCCACCGCAGATCGCGCGTTGGTCTACGGACTATCGGCCTTCAGCGACAGCGGAAGGCCGACTGCTGAAAGCCACCCTAGCGGCGGCCCGTTATGAGGCTCATGGCTTCCTGGCGGGCGCGCTCATCCTCGGCGTAGATGCCCCGCACGGCGCTGGTGACCGTTATACTCCCCGGCTTCTGCACCCCTCGCATCGTCATGCAGAGGTGGTCGGCCTCTACGACGACGATGGCACCGCGGGCTTCCAACCCTCTGTGCAAAGCGTCGGCGGCCTGGGCGGTCAGGCGTTCTTGAAGCTGGGGCCTGCGAGAGTACGCTTCCACCACCCTAACCAGCTTGGACAGGCCGACAACCCTCTCGTTCGGTATGTAACCCACGTGGGCCTTGCCGACGAGGGGCAGGAGGTGGTGCTCGCACATCGACGCCAACGGTATGTCCCTGACGAGGACCATCTCGCGATGATCCTCCTGGAATCCCACGTCCAGGTGTCTCGTAAGGTCTTCACCAAGCCCGGCGAAGAGGAACTCGTAGGCCTTGGCGATGCGCCAGGGGGTGTCTCTCAAGCCTCCCCGCTCGGGGTCCTCCCCTATGGCGAGCAGTATCTCCGTTACGGCGTGTTCGATCCGGGGCCTGTCTACCCGGCGTTCCGAAGGATAAGAGCCCTCCGACCCCACGGAGTCCCCCGTGTCAGCTCCATGGGAAAGGCGAGTGGCTCGTTGGGTGCAATTCTCCGGTCTCGTAGCGGGAGAAGCGGAACGGTTCGAGAAGTTCCTGCGGCTCGTCCACGAGCTCCTTCGCCACCAGCGCGCCGACCCCGATCATCTTGTAGCCGTGGTTGGAGTCGGCGATGACGTAGGCGTTCTGCCTGAACGTGTCGAAGACGGGGAAGCTGTCCGGGGTGAAGCAGCCCAGCCCGCCCGAAGGCTCCTTGGAGAACAAGTGGCCCTTGCCCTCGAAGCGCCCGTGGCAGTGCGCGAGCGCCGAGGTCCACATCCTGGCGAAGTCTTCGCCGACCACGAAGTCGGGGCTCTCGGGACCGTAGGGGTCGACGGCGACCTCGTCCGCAGATCCCTCGACGACGTACGGCGTGGCGCCGCCCTGTATCCCGTTGAAGTAGAAGTCCGGCTTGTAGTAGATCCCCCAGAGCTCGTCCGTGATGAGCCCGCCGCCTTCGTCGTAGAGCGGGGCGTCGGTGTCTACGTGGATCACCGGCGGCATGCCGCCTTCGTTGTCGGTAAGGAAGCTCGGCTCGACCCCCAGCACGCCCTCCTGCAACGACCAGTAGGTCCACATCTCGCGGTCATGATAGAGCCCGCCGTCAGGTCCTTTCACGGTGATCTTCTCGGGCAGATCGAGCATCTTCCAGAAGTCCCTGACCCACGGTCCGACGGCCACGACGAGGTGCTCGCTGCGGACCGTACCTCCATCGGTCTCTACGGCGCTCACCGCGTCATCGTCCATGCGAAACCCGGTAACCCTGACCCCCGCGTGAATCCCGACGCCCTCGCCCTGCGCTTTGGCGGAGAGGGCCCTTATTGAGGCTTTGTTGTTCGCGTACCCCCCGCGGTGCTCGTGCAGGACGCTCGTGATGTTCTCGGCCCGCCAGTCGTGGAAGATGCCCCGCATGTACTTCAGGCACTCCTCCTCACCCTCGACGAGCGTCGACGGGTATTCGATCGCCTGCTGCTCCTTGTAGATCTGCACGACGTCGTCGTGCATCACCTCGGGTGAGATCTGCATGTAGCCCACGGGATGGTAGGCGAAAGCCTCCGGGTCCGACTCCCAGACCGAGACCGAATGGGCCATCAGCTTGCGCATCGCGGGCTGGAAGTAGTTGTTACGGATCACGCCGCAGGCGATCCCCGAAGCCCCGGCGGCCACACCGGTCTTGTCGAGCACGATAACGTCCTCGCCCGACCCGCGTCCCCTGGCCTTCAACTCTTTCGCCAGGTGCCAGGCCGTGCTCAGGCCGTGGACCCCTGCTCCGATAATTACGTAAGAAACGCTTGTAGGCAGCTGCATCTTCTCCTCACCTCCGTGCGGCGGCCACAGGCTCGGCTGCCGGCATTACGATTACAAGGAGCACACTACGAACCGTCGTCCTCCACGGCCCGGAGCGCGACTTCTGAGGCCTTCGAGGCCAGCTCGTCCGCGCGCTCGAGCCTGCCGTCGGAGCCGTTCCCCGCCGCGTTGATGTGCACCAGCGCCGCCGCGGTCCGCGTTCCCGCCTCGGCGAGAAGCGCCGCCGCGAGGGCGTCTCCTCTCAGGTTCGGGTTACCCTCCCACGCCAATCGGTCCGCGACCTCCGCGACATAGGCGCCGGCCTCGGCGATCTCCAGCGGCACGTCGGCGGCCCCCGCCAGAGCTGTCCTAACGCACTCCCTGCGGAGCCCCGGATCTCCATCCACCTTCCGGGACGCGGTAGGCGGCCAGGACGCGCCCGTACGCCTCCGCGTCCTCCCGTGCGAGGGGCGCGCGGCGAGTCCTCGCAGTCGATCGGCCCATTCTGTCAACTCGTCGGCATCGTCCAGATGTTCGGCGAAGAGGCGGGCGGACATGCCGCACAACCCGGCCGCGAGCGAGACCGCAACGGCGGCCACGGCGCCCCCGCCTGGGGCGGGTTCGCCGGAGGCTACCCGATCCAGGAAAGCCGCCAGCGGTTTATTCAGGTAGTCGGGTACCCCGTCGTCTCGGTGCGGTTTCGAAGACCCTTGCCGCGGCACGTCTCCCTCCGCGGAGAAGAAGTTCTGCAGTTCCCGCGTTACCTCTTCGGGCGCGTCCTCCATCACGAAGTGTCCGGCGCCGGGTATTATCTTCAGGTCCGAGTCGGGCAGCAGCTCGTGGAGGCGGAGGGCGAAGGCCGGGTCGAGCCAGGCGTCGTGTTCACCCCAGATGATCCGCACCAGGGTCCGCATTGACTCGAGCAGGGGCTCGAACTCGGCGGTGTACGCTTCGTAGAACCGCGCCAGGTTGCGCATGTAGCGCGCCTGCCCGTCCTCGCCCCGCCACTGTCCGAAGACGGCGCCGAACGTCGCCCCGTCCATGGGACGGGCGGTGGCCGTCCGCAGGTGCGAGGTCAGGATCTTCTCGAAGATGTGATTCGGCATGGTGCGGTAAGCGTCGGGGTACTCCTGCTTGTGCCTGGTCGTCGGGGTGATCCAGGGCCGCAGGACGACCGCATCGACCAAGGCTATGCGACTGAAAGACACTCCGTCCAGAAGATGGCTGCGAAGCACGATCGCGCCCCCTATATCGTGGCCCGCGACCGCGGGCGCCTCCAACCCCCACAGGTCGATCAGCTCCGCGAGGGCGCGACTGGGCCGGGATCGAGGTGTCCATCCCCTCGTGCTTCTCCGATTCCCCGAAGCCGAGCAGGTCGAAGACGTAGACGGCGTGGCGCGCCGCGAGCGAGCGCGCCACGTTGCGCCAGATGTAAGAGCGGCTCGGGGTACCGTGAACCAGGACGACCGGGGGGCCGCCGCCCAGCACGTCGAAGGCGACCTCGCCCTGATCCAGGCTCGCGCGCCGGCCGAGACGCCAGCCGCTGGCGAGCTCCCCGCTCAGAACAGCCCCACTATCTCGCCGTTTTCGTCTATGTCTATACCCTCGGCGGCGGGGGAGGCGCTTAGACCCGGCATCGTCCTCATGTCCCCGCAGATGGGATAGACAAACCCCGCCCCCACCGATACCCGAACCTCCCTGACCGGCAGCGTCCAGCCCTTAGGCGCCCCCTTGAGTGACGGATCGGAGGAGATGGAGAGATGGGTCTTGGCGACGCACACCGGAAGCCTCCCGAAGCCGTTCTTCTCGTAGGAGTCGAGCAACCTCGCTGCCTGCGGGCTGTACTCGACAGCGTTCGCCCCGTAGACCCACGTGGCGATGGTCTCTATCTTTTCGCTCAAGGACGCCTCGTCGGGGTAGAGGAACCCGAACTCGCCCGGCTCCGCGGCGGCCCCGGCGACCGCCTCGGCGAGTTCCACGGCGCCCGCCCCGCCCTCCGAGAAGTGGTTGCACACGGCCACCCGCGCCCCCATCTCTTCCGCGATCTCGCGGATGACATCGTGTTCCGATTCGTGGTCGGTCGGGAAGGCGTTGATCGCCACAACCGGCGAGACCCCGTGCAGGCGGACGTTCTCTATCTGCTTTTTCAGGTTCTCGGCCCCGGCGTACACGTCGTCTGGATTCTCCTCGAGCAGTTCCTCGGGGAGGGGCCTTCCGGCTTTGACCTCGTAGTGACCCGAGTGGTCCTTCAGCGCCCGAACGGTCGCCACCAGGACCGCCGCGTCCGGCTTGAGCCCGGAGATGCGGCACTTGATGTTGAAGAAGCGCTCGGCGCCCATGTCCGCCCCGAAACCGGCCTCGGTTATGAGGACGTCCCCGCCGCGGATGCCGATCAGGTCCGCCACCACCGAGGAGTTGCCGGTGGCGATGTTGCCGAAAGGCCCCGCATGCACCAGGGCCGGGGTGTTCTCCAGGGTCTGCATGAGGTTCGGCTTTATGGCCTCCCTCATAATGACCGTCATGACGCCCGCGGCCTTGAGATCCTCGGCCGTCACGGGGTTGCCCTCGGCGTCGGTTCCGACCACTATGCGCCCGAAGCGCTCCCTCATGTCCCAGAGCGAGGTCGAGAGCGCTAGTATGGCCATCGCCTCCGAGGCCGCCGTGATGTCGAAACCGCCCTGGCGCGGGACGCCATCGGTCTTCTGGCCAAGCCCCAAGACCACGTTCCTTAAGGCGCGGTCGTTCACGTCCATAACCCTGCGCCAGCTGATGGAGTGCGGCTCCAGGCCGAGGGCGTTGCCCTGGTAGAGGTGGTTGTCGACCATGGCGGCGAGTTGGTTGTGGGCCTCGGTTACCGCGTGGATGTCGCCGGTGAGGTGCAAATTGAGCGCCTTCATCGGTACGACCTGGCTGTAGCCGCCCCCCGCCGCCCCGCCCTTGATGCCGAAAACGGGCCCCATCGAGGCCTGGCGCACCGCCACCGTCGCGGTCTTTCCGATGTGCCTGAAGGCCTGCCCCAGGCCTACGGTGGTCGTTGTCTTCCCCTCGCCTAGGGGAGTCGGCGTTATGGCGGAGACCACCACGTACTTGGCCTTGGGCATGTCGGCAAGTTCCTCGATAGCTTCGAGTTTTATCTTGGCGACGCCCTCCCCGTAGGGCTCCAGGAGGTGCTCGCCGATGCCCATCTGCGCGGCGATCTCTCCTAGCGGCTCGAGCTTCGCTTGCCGGGCGACCTGCAGGTTCTTCGGTAACGTCATGCTCTCTCTAGACTCCTTGGTTTTTGGGGGCAGTGAACCCGTCGATCTCGATGCCGAACTCGTCTCCGGCGTCCAGCAGGGCGTCGAAGAGGTACTGGCCCGAGGACCGCTCGCAATGCAACAGGTAAGACCTCTCGCCGTCCAGGTCGTCACGTACGACGTCGGTGACGAGCTTCGCGACCGAGCTGCGGAAGGCCGCCCCGTCGGGCGTCACTTCCTCGGAGAGGTCGATACCGCACACCTTCGCCAGCAGGTCCGGCGTCCTCGCGCCGGTAATCCGTATGAGCGCCCGCCCGTGCGTTACGTCGAAGACGCTTACCAGTCCCTCATCCGGCACCCCTTCCACGCGCCCTGCGACCTCCTTACTCGTTCCTGGCGCGGCGAGCAGCAGCCACTCGCCCGGGCCCGAGCCGACGACGAGCATTCCGGGTTCGTCGCGGGCGGCGCACCCGAAGCGGACGCCGAGAGAAAGGGCTGTCTCGCCCTGCACGGACGCGAGCACGAGCACCTTGGCGAGCGGGGTGCAGTCCATGATCCGCAGGCCGGCGCCGGCACGCCGGGCGCTGACCTCCCAACCGTACTCCACCGCCACGGGAGGCGCCGGTGAGATCGGGCTCCGGGCGAGTGGCGAAGCTTCAGCCACGCTGGCGCTTCCCCTCGGGGTCGAAGTGGGCGTGATGCTCCATCACCTTGGCGGGGATGCGTTTACCGACGGGCAACTGCACCGTAACCGTCGTCCCCGGTTCGGCGAGGTGGGGGGCGACGAAGCCGAGGCAGATGGAGCGTCTCAGCGTGGGTGACATGCGGCTGGAGGTGATGCGACCGGCGATCCCGTTCTTGCCATCCACGATCTGGCTGGCTTCGGGGGGAACGACCGAGCCGTCGTGCGGCTGCAGGCCCACGAGCCTGAAGTGATCATCCCTCTCGCTCTGCCACACCAGCTCGGGCTTGCCGGCGAAGTCGTCTTTGTCCAGCTTGACCGCCCAGGCGAGGCCTGCGCCGTAGGCGCCCGTGAGCCCGTCGGTATCCTGGCCGACTATGAAGTGGCCTTTCTCCAGACGCAAGATGCGCTGCGCGTCGACGCCGAAGGGCCCCACGCCGAGGTCCGCGCCGCCGTGCATGAGCGCCTCCCACACGTGCAGCCCGTATGCGGCCGGGACGTGGATCTCGTAGCTCAGCTCTCCCGTAAAGCCGATGCGCCACATGAAACAACCGTCCACGCCGACGATACGCCCGGTGCGGACCCTCATGTACGGGAAGGCTTCGGGCGAGAGGTCCACGTCCTCGGCCAAGCGCACGAGCAGCTCCCTGGAGTTTGGCCCCGCTACGTTGATGCTGGCGTACGCCGTCGTCACGGGGGTAACGTGGACCCGCCACTCAGGATGGGCCGTCTGCAGCCAGTTGTCGATCCACTCCCACACGGTGGCCGCGCCGGAGGAGGTCGTCGTCATCACGTAGCGCTCGGGGCCGAGGCGGCCCGTGACGCCGTCGTCCATAACCACGCCGTCCTCGGCGCACATCACCCCGTAGCGGACCGCGCCGACGTCGAGGTTCGACCACCTGTTGACGTACAGGTGGTTCAACAGCTTCGGCACGTCGGGGCCGCGCAGGTCGAACTTGCCTAAGGGTGTCACGTCTATGAGGCCGACGTTCTCGCGGACGTTCAGTACCTCGGAGGCGGGGTCCCCGTAGTGGTCGGGTCGGATCCAGGTCCCCGCCACGAGCGGCTTCGCCCCGTGGATCTCGTGCCAGGGTTGGATCGGCGAGTACCGCACCGGCTCGAAGATGCGTCCGGCCAAGGCCCCCAGGGTGATCGGGCTGTACGGGGGACGCCACACCGTCGTCCCCGTCTCGGCGATGGTCCGGCCCGTCGCCCGTGCCATGATCGCCACGGCGTTGACGGTCTCGAGCTTGCCCTGGGCCGGTCCCATGGTCACCGTCGTGTAGCGCTTGACCAACTCTATGGAGTCGTAGCCCTCCTTCTCCGCGGCGATGAGATCCTTGGAGGTGACATCCTCCGAGTAGTCCACGATGCCGTGGGTCCTGCCGTAGAAGAGCGCCGGATGCTCGTTGACGGGCAACTCCGGGATCTCTACGGGCGACGACCCCAACTCTGTTTCTTCCCGGCCATCCTCACGCTGCGGGATGCCTGCGCGCAGCGTCCGCGCGGTTTGGGCCGCCCTGCGCGCGGCTTCGCGGCCGGTAGCGCGCGCGTGGGCGAGCAGCTCGTCGAGCGCCCCGTCGCCCGCGAGACCGCCGGTCACGAGCACGCCTTCGGGAAGCCTTGAAGGGAAGAAACGGGCCGCCCGCACGTCGTAGACGGGCCTGTCACCGGCCATGTTCGCGAGCGAGGTGGGCGCCGTCCAGCCGACGGCCGTGACGAGAAGGTCGCACTCTACCTTCGCCCCGTCGGCGCACTCAACGGAGCGCACGTTGCTTCTGCCAACCACCCGGACGATGTCGCCGCCCCTGCGGGCGTCCACGACGCGCGCGACCTCCACGCCGGCGCGTTCGAGGTCTTCAACGGCCGCGTCGCCGCTCTCGTTCGCCGAGAAGACGACCGCACGGTCCCCGGGTTTGACCGCGTAGAGGTTGACGAGCCGGCGGGCGGCGGTCGAGAGGATAACTCCGGGCGTGTCGTTGCCCTCGAAGACGTAGGGGCGTTCGATCAGGCCCGGCGCGACCACCAGCGTCTTCGCCCTCGCCTTGACAAGACGCTCCATCACGTGCGGCAGGTTGCGCTGTAACACCGCGACCCAGTTCGCGTCGTAGCGCCCGTTGACGACCGAGTCGGTCATCACCTCGATGCCGGGCGTGCGGGCCACCTCGTCGCGCAGTTCGCGCAGTGCCGCCAGTTCGGCCTCGTCCCCCCAACGCAGGTGGCCGCCGAGGTCGTACTCTTCCTCCACCAGCAGCACCCGCGCCCCCGCCTCCGCCGCGGCGACGGCCGCCGCCATCCCGGCGGGCCCCCCCCCGGCGACGAGCACATCGGGGTGGGCGTAGCGCTTGTCGAAGTACTCGTGGGATGGCTCGGGGGAGACCACGCCGCCCGCCGAGAAGCGCCGCAGGACCCTCCGGTACGCGGGCCAGAGCCTTCGCGGTCTGATGAAGGTCTTATAGTAGAAGCCCGCGGAGAGAAAGCGGCCGAAGGCGCCGTTGGCCGACTTCGCGTCGAAGCGCAGCGAGGGCCAGACGTTCTGGGGGCTCACGACCATGCCGGGCTCCACACGCCGGTGCGCCCCCCTGACGTTCGGCTCGTCGCCGACCTGCAGCATGCAGCCGGGGTCGAGGAAGCTGGCGGTCAGAAGGCCGCGGGGGCGATGGTACTTGAAGCTGCGCGAGAACACCCTCTCCCCGCAAGCGGCGAGCGCTGAGACTATCGTGTCGCCCCCGTACGCCGAGTACGCCTCGCCGTTCCACGTAAACCTGAATCTCCGCCCGCGGTCGATGACCTCGCCGGGTTGGACGCCCAGGCGCATGGACATAGAGTTCCTGGCGACGGTTGGTGGCGCGTCTTTCAATAAGTCGCTCCCCCGCCATCGTCGGCGACATTGCCGCCCGTGGCCCGCTCGTCTTCCCTGTCGCGGAGTTGCGCGGCGGGAAGCCGCGAGGAGCGCACCTCATTTGTTACCGTGTGCCTCTCTGCGACGAAGTGCTGCCTGCACCCCGCGCTGTGGAACCAGGTCTCGGTCGTCCAGCCGGCCGGGTTATCCCGCACGTAGAGGAAAGTCCGCCACTCTTCGGAACTCGTCGTATTCGGGTCGGGGCGTTCCGACAGCTCCCCTACATAGCGG
The DNA here is from genome assembly GCA_046733115.1 of Actinomycetota bacterium. Lineage (GTDB taxonomy): Bacteria > Actinomycetota > Rubrobacteria > Rubrobacterales > Rubrobacteraceae > Rubrobacter_D. The sequence goes on from JBKPOM010000075.1 coordinate 28,009, forward strand.
AACTCCGAGGCGTTGCGGGGCCCGCAGAAGGGGCAGGGCAGCAGGATCACCGGCGTCCCACGGCTGCGTGCTCAGTGGCCAACGGCCGCGGCTCCCTTCTCACCCATCAGCTTGCCTTTCTCGAACCGTTCGAGGTCGAACGGGGCGATAAGCTTAGGCGTCTTACCGGTGGCTATGAGCTCCGCCATCGTCTCGCCCGAGACGGGGCCGGCCTTGAACCCGTAGGTGCCCCAGCCCACGTCGACGAGGAAGCCAGACACAGGTGTCTTCCCCATGATCGGGGCGAAGTCGGGCGTCATGTCGCAGAGGCCGGCCCACTGGCGGAGCACGCGCATCTTGGCTATCAAGGGCATGAGCTCGAGCACGTGCCCCGCAAGGCCCTCGGTAAACTCGAGCGAACCCCGCATCGAGTACGAGGTAAAGGGGTCCACGCTGGCGCCGAAGACCAGTTCGCCCCGGTCGGTCTGGCTCACGTAGACATGCAGCGTACCAGAGACTATTACCGGGTCCAGGAAGGGCCTGACGGGCTCCGTGACAGCCGCCTGCAAGGGGAACGTGCTTATCGGCATCCTCACGCCGGCCATGTCGGAGATCAAAGTAGACCACCCGGCGGTGCAGTTGACCACGACGGGCGTGGCTATGTCGCCCCGGCCGGTTCTGACGCCCCTGAGCCCGCCGTTCGCGACGTCAATGCCCGTGACCTCGGTGTTCTGATGGATGTGCACGCCCAGGGCGTCCGCGCCGCGAGCGTAGCCCCAGACCACGGCGTCGTGGCGGATGATCCCCCCGGGCGGATGGTAGAGCGCCCCAAGGATCGGGTAACGCACGTCCTCCGAGGTGTCCATAAAAGGTACGAGGCGATTGATCTCATCGGGCCCGATGACCTCGGAGTCTATCCCTTCGAGTTTGTTGACCTCGGCCCGCCAGCGCATCGTGCGCAGCGAGCCGTCGTTGTGGGCGAGGGTTAGGTGGCCGCGCTGGGCGAACATCGCGTTGAAGTTGAGGTCGGCGGAGAGGGTCTCGTAGAGCTTGACGGAGCGGTCGTAGAAGCGAACGCCCTCCGGGGTGAGGTAGTTCGAGCGGATGATCGCGGTGTTGCGCCCGGACCCGCCGCTGCCGATGTAGCCCTTGTCGAGGACGGCCACGTTCGTGATGCCGTGGTTTTTCGCCAGGTAGTAGGCGGTGGCCAACCCGTGTACGCCGCCCCCGACTATGACGACGTCGTATGCGGGCTCGAGGTCGTGCGCGCGCCAGGCCCGCGGCCAATCCTCCCCCGAGAGACCGTGGCGGATCAGGTCCAGCGCAGAGTACCGGGCGGGCTTGCTATGACCGTTCGCCCTGTGGCCGTTCTCCGAGCGATCGTTGAACAACCTCATCCGACCTGCCCCCTACGGTCTTTTTGTGGCGGGCCGACCCCGCTGCCGGCGCGTTCGAGACCCAGCAACCCCCGTCTCCACTCCTCCGTGCTCTGCACCTGGTTGAAGGTGTAGATGTGGAACCCCACGATGCCGTAATTCCGATCCCCGACGTATGGAGCCAGTTCTTTGACCAACCTCTCGGGGCTGTAGCCGCCGGGCTTGAGAAACCTCGTAACCAGGTTGGCGTGTTTGGTTAGGAACCGCGTCGAGTCGCCCACGCCGATCTTCAACGAGATCCGCAAGAGCTTCTTCCACTCCACGACGCCCGGTATCCCGACGTGGACGGGCAGATCTATCCCCAGGCGACGGATGTCCGTTACCCAGTCCAGGATCGCACCGGGGTCGAAGCACATCTGGCTGACGATGTAGGTGGCGAAGGGCCGCTTGTCCAGGAGCGCCCGATTGAGAGTTCTATCGTCGATGGTGGGGTGGCCTTCGGGATACCCGCCAATGCCGACCCGCTCGAAGCAGTGCCCCACATCCGCCATCGCACAGAGCAACCCGAACGCGCTCGAGAACCGGCCGACGGGCTCTCTCGTATCGCCGCCAATGACGAAGATTTCGCTTACGCCCAGGTCCTCGAGCCGCCGCACTATCTCTTCCAGATGGGCCCTATCGGCCACGAGCCGGGCAGCGAGGTGCGGCACGATCTCGAAACCCCTGGCGAGTAGCTCTTCGCCGAGCGACAGAGTACCTTCGATGCCCGGCGCCGGCGAACAGCTTATGGCGACTTTCGCCCCCTCGGGGAGATCGGCCGTTCGCTCGATGGCTCCTTCCATCGGTATAAGCTCGAACCCGGGTCGCGACAGCGCCCCGACCAAGGCTCCGTTTTGCGCGCCGCTCATCTCGACGGGTCCCGTAGAGGCTCGAAGGGCTCCCGGTGGCCCCTCGCGAAACTCTCACTCAGTACGATTTAGCCGTCTCCCTTCTCAGATCCGTCTTCGGGGTTTCCTTCCTCGGATCTATAAAGGGCTTCTCGACGACCCTGGCGGCGACGTCCCCGACGTTAGACCTGACCGTGAGCTCGGTTCCGAAGTCGGCGTGCTCGATGGGCACCAGCGCGAACCCTATGTTCTTCTTCAGCCGCGGCGACCAGAACGCGGAGGAGACCTGCCCGATCTGCGAGCCGTCATCGACGACCTGCAGGTAATCCTCTATGTACCCCACCAACGGGTCGCCATCGATCTCGACCCCGACCACCTTGCGGCTGACCCCTTCCTCCGCGATGCTCTTGAGGGCCTCTTTGCCGATGAAGTCGGCCTCCTGGTCGAGCTCGACCGTGTACTCCAACCCCACCTCGTAGGGGTTCAAGAACGCGTAATCGCTGTAGAGGTTGTTGTCCAGCGCTATGTCGGAGCCGTAGCTGAGGATGCCCGCCTCGACGCGCCGGATCTGGCACGGCCCGATGACCGCGAGGTTGTGGGGCTTGCCCGCCTCGAGCACCGTATCCCAGAACCTCATGCCGTGCTGGCTGGCGTCCTTGAGGTAGATCTCGTACCCCACCTCGCCGGTGTAGCCCGTCCGGGAGACGACGACGGGCATACCGTCGAGCTCGTACTCGGCCATCCAATAGTACCTGAT
>JBKPOM010000076.1:0-3212 GCA_046733115.1 Actinomycetota bacterium
TTAGCCCACGCGGTCGATGACCCCGCAGTTGGCCGGGATGGTGGCCTCCTGGGGCAGCGAAGGATCGAGCTCGCTCGGACCCGCGCTGAAGTCGTAGCGGCCGTTGTGGTTGAGGTCCACGCCGTGCTGGACTATGGCGAACTTCCCGAGGTTCCTCGCCACCAAACGTGGCACCGAGATCGTCCGGTCGTAGCTTTGGAAGCTAACGGAGCTGGCCACGGGGAAGCGGTTAACCGCCAGAGCGCTAGCTGGGCTGATGTCGCCCCTGGTGGTCAGAGACACCCGGATGGGTCCGTAGGAGGGCAATCCCTCCGCCGTGTTGACCAGCCCGTCGCCGTTATCGTCGGCGGCGAGGGTAGGGCACTCGCTTATGGCTTGTGCCATGCCGTGGATGTGCTGGGCGTGGGGCACCTTGGGTGCCATGCCGGTCGAGAGGATCTTGGTGTCGAGCTTACGGCCGTCCTTCTGCAGGAGGGCATGGCCGTGTGCCCCCGAGTGATTGAGTGGGTTGAGGTCGACTACGAAAAACTTCCGGTTGGTACCCTGGGCGAAGGCCACCGAGGCGAGGCTCAGCGAGAGTGCCACTGCGAGTAGCAGCACTAGCCCTAGTTTCTGACATTCGTCATTCTAACCGCTTGGTGTGGTCTTCGGTCAGCACGATGCGGAAGCGCAGTCCGAGTGGCCGGAGCTTTCGGGACTTATGTATCCTGGACAACTCCACCCAGCGAAGGAGTCTGCCTTGTTGGTAACCTCGGTTGTGGGGAGGCGTCGGCAGGGTCGCAAGTGGCCTGTAGTGTGGCAACTCCTCTACCCTTCCCCTGTGCTTAGCTAGCGCATCAGAACTTCAGGAAGTGGGGGTTCACCTCTTGTCGGCTGCGGTCACCGCTTCGCGCCCTCGGTTATACTCGCTGTCCGCACAATACGGATCGCCGTTGTCGCCGACCATCGAAGGGCAGCGCATGTATCACCCTACGCTATCTTCCCCGGTCACCCGGCGCATCTGGGGCAGCCCCGACGCCATCCTGCTGTTCTTCGCTGGTGGCGCAGCCGAGTTCGCGGCGATCAAGGCGGTGGACTGGTTGTTCTTCACGGGGAGGCTGCCCGGTGCTCCCGTCGAGCGATTCTTCGAGACGGTGAGGTTCGCCCAGAGCGTGTTCTTCAGTGACCCCGCCGGTGCGACTGAGGCCATAAAGCGAATAAACCTTATCCACCGGCGTGTCGAGGATGCGCGCGGTGAAGAGATCCCCCAATGGGCCTATCGGGACATGCTGTTTATCCTGATCGACTACGGCGAGCGGGCGCACGAGGTCGTGTTCGGACCTATGACGGAGGCTGAGCGCGCCTCTCACTTCGGGGTCGCGCTCGCCCTGGGACGGGCCATGCACCTGAGCGGGCTCCCCACCACCTACGCGGAGTATAGGGACCAGCGCCACCATCAGCTCTTAGAGGACTACGCCCGCGGCCCTCTCACAGATGAGCTCTACGCGAGCTACCGCCGGGCTCTGGGATCGTGGCGCTTTCGGCTTCTGCGTCTGGTGCAAGCCAGCGTGCTACCGGAGGAGCTCAGAGACGTTCTCCGGCTCGAGCCGTACCCCCTCGTCGAGGAGCTCCTGAGGTGCTATCGCTTCGTGCCCGGCGGCGGCAACAAGCTGCGCCCCTTACACGGCGCCCTGCTACCTGCGCGGTTCGCCAGACAGTTGCGCGCTATGGAACGTGCACCAGACACCAGACAGTAATTTCGATTTTATGGCCAGCTTTCGGCCGTGCGGGGAAGGCGCCGGCGGGGGCGGGCCGCGGTACGGTCTGGTAGCCTCAGGGCCGGCGGCGTGATGAGCGGAAGGGAGCATACTCTTAGGGGCGCCTCGCGAAGGGCAAGCACAGTCGGGCAACGGCGCTGATGCTTGCAGCTCCCGTAAAGCGAAGCTCAACTTCGTAGAACGCCGTTTAGCCGAACTTCCGAGAAAACCTGTTCTGAAACTGTCCAAAAACTACTGAGCACGGGCTAACCGTCTCACCATCAGGCGGCTCATGGCTACGTAGATGAACGCTTCGCTCGTAGTGGCCAGTCTCTCGTAATCTTTACTCATCCTCCTGTTCTGGTCGATCCAAGAGAACGTCCTCTCTACTACCCCCACCTCCTCGGCAGCACGATGAACCCCTGCGGTGGCAGGAGCTTCCGCCAGTCCACTTTCGCGCCTTCTTTAGACCACTCCCTGGCCCACGCCATAAGCACTTCCTCGGGAGCAGCCTTGTGCGCGGTCGGCTGACGATCTCGACCCTCCAGCCAAGCGTCTTTTTCACCCAGTCTGCGCCCTTAGCCTCTCCGCGGTAGCCAGCATCCATCCAAAGATGAGAGGGGCGCGGGAACAGCCCTTTGGCGCGATCCAAAAGCGCTTGACCCCCTCGTAGTCCATCACCTTCGCGCTGTGGACCTTGGCTTTGAGCACGAATCCTTCCGTGTCCACTAGCAAGTGGCGCTTTCTGCCCGTTACTTTCTTGGCGCCATCGTAGCCGCGCTCTTCTCCACCTATCCCGGTAGTCTTGACTGACTGGCTGTCTACGATGCCCGCGCTGGGCTGGGGGTTCCTCTCGAGGCGAACTCTAACCCGCTGGCGCAGGGCGGCGTGCATCCTCTCCCAGGTTCCATCCAGGCGGAACCGCCTGAAGCAGTGGTAGACGCTGCGCCAGGGTGGGAAGTCGTGAGGAACCAAGCGCCACGAACAGCCGCTCCTTAGGACGTAGAAGATAGCGTTGAGGATCTCGCGCAAGGGGTACAGACGAGGACGTCCGGTGGCTTTGGGAGCGGGAAGGTGGGGCTCTATGTAGTTCCATTCGGCATCGGTGAGGTCGGTTGGATATGTTGTTCTCATGCATGCTAGAGTAGCTGTACCGATACCGGGCTACCCCTTTTTAGACAGTTTCAGAAGGGTTATTCTCGGAAGTTCGAGCTGCCACCCCTTAAAAACACTCCACGCGGGTGAAGAACGGAGTAGGGCATGCCATTATTATCTACCTGAAAGGGATTCTGGGGAACGAGGAATGGATGGAAACGCACCTGGGTCACAGCACATCCACTGAGCACGGGGGAACCAGACGTGTCTTCTTCGACGATCCGCTGTTCGAGGAGTTCGCCCTGCGACCCTTGATCATGGATGGCTGTCCGCTCGGCGAGGTCTCCGCAACCGCGTCGTTGGTCGAGGAGGGAGACCCCG
>JBKPOM010000077.1:0-8010 GCA_046733115.1 Actinomycetota bacterium
CGTACACCTTTACTTTTTGCTCGAGGGCACGGTGCGCTTGTACAAGATCTACGGCGATTGTAAGGAAGCCACGATCGCACTGTTGACAAACGGGGACATCTTCGGCGAGCTTAGCCTCCAGGAGACGACCCGCCAAAACGCCTTCGCCGATGCGGTCACCGCCGCCCGGGTGGCCGTGGTGCGAAAGTCTGTCCTCAACGAGATCACAAAGCGCTGCCCGGAGTTCGCCCTGATGCTGTTCTCCTCATTCTCCGAGCGCCTCAGGCAGTACGACGAGACGATCGAAGGCCTCCTGGCTAGGGAGGTATCGACGCGGCTGGCCACGTTGCTCTCGCACCTAGGCAATCGCTTCGGGGAGTCCGACGGCTCGGGCACGGTCCTCAAGGTACGCCTCACGCACCAGGACTTGGCGAACATGATCGCGTCCACCCGAGAGGCCGTCTCCAAGGAGATGAGCGAGTTCCAGCGCGCCGGTCTCATCGAAGTACGGAACCGAAGGATATCCGTGAGCCCGCAGCTGGCGGAAAGGCGATCTAGTAGGCCTTTCGTAAACCCGGACGCAGCGGTCTGAGCGCTGAGGGGGTAACACGTAACGCGGGACTACCGTGATATTCCTCATACCTGGTGCCCCCAGCGGCTACGCAGCTGATCGTCCACAGAAAGCTGCACATCTTTGATAAGACCCAGCAGGCGGTGATCTACGCCATAAGGAAGATTGTGATAGGTGTCAGAACCCTGAAGTACCGTACCAAGAGGGAACCCTCACCGTCACCTCTGTTCCTTCCCCCGGCCGGCTCCTCACCTCGATCTCCCCACCCAGCCCTTCGACCCGCTCGCGCATTCCCATGAGCCCAACACCGTCACGCGCGACCGCAGGGTCGAAACCGCAGCCGTCGTCGGTAACCTCCGCAATAACCATCTCGCGCTCGGCACGCAGCCTCACCTCAACGTTCCTCGCCCCAGAATGACGCCTGACGTTGGTGAGGACCTCCCTCAGGATGCGCAGCAACTCCACTCCGATCTCCGGAGAGAAAGTCCCCCTAAAGCCGTCTCCGATAGTCAACGCTATCTCGCGCTCGGGCGTCAGTTTGCGGTTCACCTCGACGAGCGATTCGACGGACTCAACGAACGAGCTCTCCCTCTCCTGCCTGAGGTCGTATATGGCGCTGCGCAGACCCGAGCTCGCTCGCCCGAGGGCTTCGAGCTCCTCCTCGAGATCCAACCACAGCCCCGCATTCTTTGATCGCAGGTAGGTTAGCCGCAACGATTGGAGGACTCCCGAGAGGTCCTGAAGGACGACATCGTGCAAATCCCGCGCTATCCTGCGGCGCTCCTCGTTCTGGGCGCGGACCTCTATCTCTTGTTGGCGCAATCGATCCCGCTCCTCCTCTACCCGTTTGCGCTCGGTGATATCCAGCAATCCGGCGACTGCGCCGACGAGATCCCCGTCTGCGCTGTTCAGGGGGGCGGCACTGATAAGCGCGTCGAGATGGCTGCCGTCGGGCCTTATCATGCGTGCCTCCCTGCCGAGCGTAGTTTCCCCTCGCAGGGCCCCTGGGTATAGGCCATTCCTCCGGGGGCATGCGACGTCCGTCGGGGTAGTGCGCCGCCCCCCACACCTGCGCGTTGGTGTCCGAGGTGGTGCCTTCGGGATCCTGCAGCGCCATACGCCTCGCCGCGGCGTTGGCAAACGTGAACCTTCCCTTGTCGTCGCAGACTATGACAGCGTCTGCTGCTTACCTCAGGATCTTTTCTAGCAGAACTTTCTGATTCCGCAAAGCCCCTTCGGCTCGTTTCCGCTCGGTTATGTTCTTCTGAGCGACCATAGCCCCTGCCTTTTCGTTGCTGAAATACGGCGTAACCCTTCCGATAAACCAGCGCTGTTCAGTGGGCGAGTGGCACGGGTATTCCATCTCGAAGTTCGCCCACCGGCCGGCGAGCACCTCCCTTATACCCTCCACAAACGCGGCGGCTTCTTCGACGTGCAAGTCCATAGCCGATTCACCAGCGCGCAGGTAGTTGGCGCCCTCAGAGACCCTCCCAGGATCACTCCCGTTAGCCTCGGCGAACGCCCTCCACATCCCGTTCACAGCGATAATTTCGCCCGCCTCATCGAGAATCGCTATGTGTGCGGAGAGGCTATCCAGTGTCTGCTAAAGTTCCTGACTACGTTGTGCCTCCTCCTCTTTGGCGGCCTGCTCGCGTTCTAGTGCCCCCAGCAACTCAAGCCGTCCGCCATCGCGCGAGCGAACGCACCGAGCACCTTTATCTGTGCTTCGTCGAATTCGACAGGTCGGGTGTTCAGCAAGCATAGTGTACCGATGGCGTGCCCATCGGAGGTGATCAAAGGTGTCCCGGCGTAGCAGCGGATTCCGTAATTCACGTGCCAGTGTTGCTCCCTGAATTCTTCGGTGGCCAGAAAGTCTTTTACGATCAGAGGTGTCTCGGTGTTCACCACGTACTTGCACATGCTGTGCTCGAGGGCGTCTTGTCTGGCTTCGGCCAGGTGCGGGTCTAACTCTCCAGACCAGACCCTGAAGTACTGTACGTCAGTGAGATCGAGGTTGACCATACAAAGGTCTGTGCCGTACACGCCACGCACCTCGTCAACCAACTCTTAGAGGAAATGGTCCACCCCGGGCTGAACCGCCCTCAGGTATTCGAGCTTCGCCAGGCGTCCTGCTTCGCGCCCCGCTTTTCCAGAGCCTATGGTGTCTGGCTGGTCGTTGGAGCCAACGGATGAGAACACGATAAAGTCCCTGCTCGTGCTATTACCTACTTGCAGGAGGGTACCATACCGACGGATGCGGTTCCCCTTTCGATCATGGCAGACACGGGCAGGCAGTCGTTGAAGCTCTCGCAGGTTGTCCCCACCGAACTCGCACGAGCAAACGATGCGCCTTGGTCGCAGCACTGATGTTCGCTGCAAGCACAGATCTCGCCGCGGGACGGACGAACGGGAGCCTGCGCCAGGGTTTTGCGAACGGCTGGTAGGGCAATCGTCCTAGTCGGCATTACTGGCTACCAATAGCCCGAAAGCCCGATGGCAAACGCGTGGGCGCGGATCATACTTTGCAGTGAGATGGGCGTCGGCGCTTACACAGAGCAGCACACTTTTCTCTGCTGTTTCCCTGGCTGGCGATGCGCCATCGAAGCACTCGGGATCGGGCGGCGACTCCTTTCCCCACACGTTGCATCCTCATGACCGCCCGCCCGAGTGCTCCTCCGAACTTTACCCAGAGCGTCTTCTGTCCCGCCTCGGCCCGTCGGATTGCGTTCGGTGTTCGGGCGTTCTGGCGGCGCGAAGTCGCCGCACGTGGAGGTCAGATAGGATGTTAAGGGTCTTCGTCGAGGTACACGAAGAAGCCGCTCCGCTCAGGGTGGAGGTGCGAGCCGAGAGCATAAGCCAGGCGATTGGCACCGTCGAAGAACTCCACCCGGGCCGTACGGTGCAGTTGGTGTTCCCCATAGACCCCCAAAAGTTCTTCGTCGAAGGTCCGCAGGAGGCCGGGGCACAACAGGACCGACCGGAGGAGAACGCTCGTTAACGATCCCGTAAGGTGAGGTAGGCACCTTACTTCACCCAATCGTTCATCAGTGCGAGTAGGCACGTTCCATGGCAACCCGCCGCGAGGCGCAAGACACGTCGAGGCTTGTCAGCCCCGCCCGAGCCGAGCGAGGACCGTGCCGAAAGCTAGCGGAACACCTCGCGTGATCAGGTGCACCAGGCCTTAGAGACGCTGCCGCCGGGTAAGTCAAGTTCCCGAAACTCGCGTACTTCTCGGGCTACACGTACATCGAGATCGCCGAGCTTCTGTACCTATCGGCGGGTACCGTCAAAGTCAGCAGGCGGCTCCAGAAGATGCGTAGCTCCTCCGTCTTGGAGGCACCATGATGGGTAGTGTCCCAGTCGGGAAAAGGCACTAGCACTTCTGGGATCACTATGTACAAGTGAGTGATTCCAACCCTCACCTACTGGTTTAAAACGAGAGAGTCGACGAGCGGACTCGTACCACTGACCTAACCTCATTACGAATGATATATCATGCGTTGCAGGGATTTGCTCAGGGTTGCAAAAATCACCCATTCCTACGCGGCTTTCTCTTCTCTAGTTTGCCGCGTGTTGCACCGTATTGCGTTCTCGGTGGTGTCAGGAGCGCGGGATCACGCGTCGTCGGTCCCTCTGCTACTCAGATCTACGGCAAGAATACTCTCTGTTCGCTTGATGAGGACAGGAAGGCCGCAACCTCGGGGCTCGCTGCACCCTCGCGCTCTTTCTGGTTACGGAGCTCACGCTGATCTTCTGGATCAGGGACAACCTGCTGTTGAATATCTTGAAGCTGATTTACCCCGTAGACGCCATAAAGGACTGGCAGGCAGCTGATCCTGGGGCACCCTCACTCCCTGCAAGTCTGCCCCCCGTCCACGACCAGCTCCGTTCCCGTGATAAACGAGGCTTCGTCGGAGGCGAGAAACGCGAACGCGCTGGCCACCTCTTCGACCCTGCCATACCTATTGAGCGGTATCAGGGAGGCGTAATCCTGGATGGTCTCCTCGGACATCCCACTCTCGAGTTGTAACTCGGTGAGGATGAAGCCCGGACAGACGGAGTTCACCCTGATGTTGTGGGGCGCGAGCTCTATGGCCATAGTTTTGGTCAGGAGGATGACCCCCGCCTTAGACGCGTTATAGTGGGCCAGCCCTTCCTCTCCCAGGATGCCGTTGGTGGAGCCCATATTAACGATCGCACCTGATTCTTGGTTCTTCATCTCGGCAGCCACAACCTGCGAGCACAAGAAGACGCCCTTCAGGTTGATTTCCAGGGTGTCGTTCCAGTTCTCGTCTGTGATCTCCAGAAAAGGCTCGAAACGGGAGATCCCGGCGTTGTTGGCTAACACGTCGATCCGCCCGAAAGCCTTCTTGACCTGCCTAAACAGGTACTCTACGGACTCCCTGCTGGTCACATCCACCACCTCGCTGCGTACCTGACCGATAGCCGAAAGCTCCTCGTGCGCAGCCTCCAGGCGACTCTCGTCCAGGTCGCAGATCATGACCAGCGCCCCTTCCTCAAGAAATCTCCTAGCGATAGCCTTGCCTATGCCCCTGCCTGCACCGGTGACGATTGCGGATTTCCCTTCTAGACGCATCCTTCCCTCCTCGATCTCATTTCCTGCTTGGGAACCCGAGCGGGCTGGTGGCCACCATAGTTTGTGCAGGAAGAAGGATCAGTGGCTGACGGTGTGACGGAGGGCCTGCTCAACCTGCAGTGGCCGAGTCCTTCTGTTCCTCCAGGAAAGTCTCCCTGATTTCCTTGGGCCCGAACGGCCACACCTTCTCGTAGCGCGCCCAGATAAGATATGCGACTGCGCCAAGGACCATCCAGACCAGCGCCAATTCTATCGCCGACCGTCCCGACGAAACGAAGATGTAGACCCAACCCACCAGCGCGATGATGCATGGCACGGGATACAGCCACTGGTGGTAAGGACGCCTCAGTTCGGGTTGCTTGCGGCGCAGTATGACGAGCGCTCCGATCCCACCTACGAACTGAACGATGATCGAAACTGCGATCAGCGCGTTCAGTATGCTCTGGAGCGAGAACAGGCAGGCGATTGCCGTAACGACGCCCATCACCAGCAACGAGACGTGGGGGAAGCGCAGCCTGGGGTGCAGCCTGCCGAACGGGCTGAAGAACAGGTGGTCGCGGGCGGCGTTGTAGGGCAGCCGCGACGCGCCTAGCAGGCCCGCGTACACCGAGGCGAAAGCCGTCGTGACGATCAGGACGGTGATGATCACACCCCCGACGTGGCCCCACACGGCCTCGACGGCGTCGGTCCCGATGTTGGTCGATTTGGTCGCCTCCCGCCACGGGATGACGCCCATGATGCCAATGTTCATAACGAGGTAGATGGCGCACACGCCGAGTATGGAGAACACTATGGCGCGTGGCATCACGTATCCGGGGTTTTCCACCTCATCGCCGAGATACGCGGCGGTGTAGTAGCCCAGGTAGTCGTAGATCGCGATCAGGAGTCCGGCCCCAAGCCCCGAGAAGAAACCGAGCGAGAAGGAGACGGCATGCTTAGGAAAGTCAAAGGCGAGGGAGGGGTCGAAATCCGTGGCGGTGGCGATTATCACGAGCGCAACGGTCAGAATCATGCCGAACCACAGGATCCTGATCACTTTCGCAACTGACTCTATGCGTCGGTAGAGGAGCCCGACCGTCAGCACGGTCAACCCGACGGCGACGGCCTTAGTCTGCCAGCCACCAAGGGGGTGGAAGTAGGCGAGGTAGTCGGCCATTCCGATCATGCCCGTCGACATGATCAAGGGCACGGCGAGAAGCGTCGACCAGACGAAGAGGAAAGCCACGAGGCGGCCCGTAGAGTACTGGTACGCCTCGCGCAGGTAGACGTATGAGCCCCCTGCCGCAGGCATTGCGGCGCCGAGCTCCGCCCACACCAGCCCGTCCGCCATGGCAAGCACAGCGCCCAGAACCCACCCGATGAGCGCCTGCGGTCCCCCCATCGCCGAGATCATGAGCGGTATGGTTATGAAAGGACCGATGCCGACCATCTGCGACATGTTGACGGTCGTCGCAGGAAACAGCCCTAAAGCCCTGACGAAGCCCTCATCGCTTCCATGAGCGGTCGTATCCTCAGCCCCGGACCTGCCCAGCGTCGCCATTAGCCACCTCCTCCCAAAGAACCTTCCCTGTACGGATTCTAGTCCGGCCGCAAGCCCGGATCAAGCATTGGTGTCAACCGAACGATAACCCCGAGTCGGGCTAGGTCATCGGCATAATCTCTTCCAGCGTCGGGTAGCGATCCCCCGAGGTTCGGGAGACCACCGTGGAAGCCAGACGGGTCGCGAACCGTAGGGCTTCCGGCCACTCCGCCCCCTCGGAGAGGGCGTACATGAGGCCCCCATTGAAGGAGTCTCCAGCCCCCATGGTATCTCTCACCTGCACGGACGGAGTAGGAACCCTGTGCTCACCCCCCGGCCCGAGGGCCATACACCCTTCCTGACCCAGCTTGACGACCCTTCCCCCCGAGATCCGCTGCAGCTCCCTGCCTGCCGCTACGGGATCTTCTATTCCGGTGAGGCCTCTGGCCTCCTCATCGCTCGGCAAGAACACGTCAACGAGCGGCAGTAGTCTTGCGACCTCGTCCCTGCTCTCCTGGTTCCACCCCTGGGGATCCCAGTCAGAATCGAAGAAGATACGGCCACCGGCGGTGCGGACACGGTTCATGAGCCCGATGGTGGGCGCTCCGCGCAGGGCGGGCAACGTGAAGTACCCGCAGAAGAGCACAAAATCCGCAGCTAGAGTCTCCTCAGGAACCATCGAGGCTCCGAACGCCTGCAGGCTCCCAAGCAGGCTCAGAAAAGATCTATCGCGTCCCGGGGCCTGGAAGGCGATGGTTATCCCCGTGGGCTCCTCGGGCAGAACGTACACCCCTCCTTCGATACCCGCGGCAGCGAGCTCTTCGAGGATAAACCGTCCGAAGTGGTCCCTGCCCACACAACCTACCAGAGAAGGCACCTGGCCCAGACGAGCAAGGGCGAGTGCGCTGTTCCCGGCGCTTCCTGCGGCCCGCATACCGTTGGTTTCGACTTGCACTTCAGCTCCGGGAGGCGGAAGCTCGTCCGCAGGCCAGACTACGAGGTCTATGTTCACGTTGCCGATGACCGAGATCCGACTCATACTCTTTTTGGCGTACTGCACCGCTTACTCGGGCGGAGGATGCGCCTTCGGATCACCCCTTCTGGTCAGCCAAAATCCCTCAGAAGTTCAGTATAGTAACCATCCTCGCCTTTTCGCTAGTCTCGCTTCGTAGCGCTACGCTTGAGCATCCACGTCCTCCGCATACCTTTCTGCGTCAAGTAAGTGCTGATCTCGTCCTTGCACTTGCTTCTTTCGGTTCACATCATTCGCTTTACTTCATGCAATTGATCGATGAACCTCCGTTCCTGCCCCACAGAGGTTGACGTCCCATCGCGAGGACGCCC
>JBKPOM010000078.1:0-7968 GCA_046733115.1 Actinomycetota bacterium
AGGCTCACGGAGAAGGCAAGGGCCGCCCGAGCCTTGGACATGCCGCCTTCTACCGAGGAGACTATCCTCTGCCTGAAGTCTTCCGAGTAACCGCTCATGCGACCATGTTCTCATCGGTTCACTCTCGCTGCAACGCGCTGTTAGCCGGTCAGCACTTCAGCATTTCGGCCTTCGTTCGTGCGAGTTCTGGCTAACCGGGTAATACGAAGTCCGGGTAATTGCCAACGACACGCCGCGGGCCGAATGCGGTCCCGTTCAAACGGACTCGATATGACCGGCCGAAGTACCCCTAGTTTGTCTCTGCGACGATGATGCCGTCGGCGACCTCGGCGAGATCGCCCCCAACCACGTCAGGCTTCTCGACGAGCGGGTCGAAGGGCTGCCTCGCGACGAAGGCGGCGGCGCAACCCGCGCGCAAAGCCCCCGCCACGTCCCATGCGTGGGCCGCGACGAGGCGCAACTCGCGGTCTGGGATCCTGAGCGTTCGCGCGGCCATCCTGTAGGGAGCGGGCGCGGGCTTGAGGCGTTTCGCCGTGTCGGCGGAGAGAATTTGCTCGAACCTTTCCGTGAGCCCCGCGTTCTCTATCTGGGCCTCAGCGACCTCCTGCGTCGAGTTGGTCAAAGTAGCAAGACGGAAGCCTGCATCGTGTAAACGGCCCAAACTCTTGGGCACCTCGGGATGCGGCGGGAGATTTCGCAGTCCAGCCAGAATTTCCTGCCTGTCCTCCTCGGAAACCTCAACGCCCCGCCGCTCCTCCGTCATCCTCAAAGCAGCACCGGCAACCTCCCCGAACGTCACGTAAGCATCCGTTATGTTGGATACAAACGCGGACTGCAGCATCTGGTTGAACCAGAGCTGCCGCACCGAAGCGTCGTCGAAGGCCCGCTCGAACAGCGGATCGAGCGCCGCCATATCCAGCAAAGTCTCGTTCACGTCAAAGACACAAACCCTCTTCACGATGCTCCTCTCTGTAAAGCGATCAGCCACAAGCGACTACGAATACCTGAAATGCTGAAGAGCTGACCAGCTAAAACGACACCGCGGCGCGGCCCTTGAGGCCGAACGCCTCGCGCGCCTCATCCGGGGTGGCTGGCTCGCGGTCGAACATGGCTCCTAAGGCGACGGCCTTCTCGACGAGCTCTGAGTTGGAGTCCGCGCGCTTTTCGCCGCTTACCCTCAGGTTGTCTTCGAGGCCGACGCGCACGTGACCGCCGAGCATCAGGCACATGGCGGCGAGGTGGAACTCGGCCGGGTAGCCGACGCCGGCCGCTGACCAGGTGTAATCATCGCCGAAGAGCTCGGTCGCCGTGCGGCGCATGTGCATGAATTGCTCGATGGTGGCGGCGTTCGCACCCATCACGCCGAGGACGAACTGGATGTGTACGGGCGTGTCGAGGAGGTCCCTGCCGAGCAAATACTTGATGTTGTAGAGGTGTCCGACGTCGTAGGCCTCGAGCTCCGGCTTCGTGCCTGCCTCGCGGAACATATTGCAGACCCGCTCCATGTCGGCGAAGGTGTTGCGGAAGATGTAGTCGCGGGTCCCCTGCAGGTAGTCAACCTCCCACTCTTCGAACTCTCCTCCCCGCTCGGCGATGGGGAAGAGACCGAAGTTGAAAGAGCCCGTGTTGAACGTCGCCATCTCGGGCTCCAGCTCGGGCAACACGGCGGCCCTCTCTTCCAGGGTCATGCCTTTACCGCCGCCGGTGGTCGGTTGCACGATCACGTCACACCGCTCCTTGATTCCCGCGACAACCTCGCGAAAAAGCCCGATGTCCGAGCTCGGCTTCCCCGTCTCGGGCTCGCGCACATGAAGGTGGACGATGGTCGCCCCCGCCTCGTACGCTCCGACGGCCGAGTCCACGATCTCCTCCGGCGTAACCGGAATGGCTCCGCTCTGACCGGGCACGGTCATCCCGCCCGTAATCGCCGCGCTGATGATGAACTTCTCCACGCCCCACTCCCTTCGCTCTAGCCCCGCTCAATGATATCTCAGCACGGCGCCTTCGGCGGCTTGTCAGGACGTTCCAGCCTTCGGCTTCCACTTGTTAGCACGCTCCCTACGATCGTTTTCAGCCTTCAGCTTTTTCTAGTTTCGGCCTCGCTCGGTCGCGCAGGAGAAATCGCTGCCACCACCGGTCGGTTCGACGCTTTCGGCAGCGTGTCGAGACGACTTCTCGAAAGCAGCCCGCAGGGCGGCGTGCTGACAAGCGAAGGCGTAAGCCTGAGCATGCTGACAAGCGACCGTAGGGAGCGTGCTGATGAGCCTGCGAAGCAGGCGTGCTCACAACAAATACTGCAAATGAGTGATGTGCTGGGCTCCGGGATCGGGCATGCTCGTATGGGCAGTGCTCAGGACGTACGCGAACGGAAGGAAGGACGAGGTGCGGAAGACGGTGAAGGACGAAGCGGTCGTAGGGTTGCAGCCCGAGAGGATCAGTGGTCACGCGCCCACGAGGGAGGGTCCGATCTCAGCGATAGCCACAGCCTTGCAATTCCTAGTCCATCCTCGAACGCGCAAGAGCGCCGCGGCCGAGGCGAGCGCCGAACCCGAGCCGACGAGGAGGCCGGAGCGCTACCGCGGCGAGTATCGATCTCCGATGGAGGCCGGCATCACCGGTGGTTTTTCGCTGCTCATGGACAACTCGAACACACGCGGGCGACGATGACGCCACCCACTGGCCCCGCCCTCGAGTGGGCGGGGGCCAGATTCCGTCCGGACCGGCATACTCCTGACCCTCAACCTTACGTTCAGCAAAGCGGTCAAACTCCCCTCCGCAGACACCACCGATCGTCCCTCCTAACGGCCTCCGAGCCTTATCGAACCTCTGCTGTAATCTGATGCCTGATGCCGGCGAAGCCTCTTTTCAGGAGAACGCTTCCGCTGAGAGCAACTGCCTCTTTAGCGTCCCGCTCAACCAGGACTCATATTCGTCCGGCGACCATCCCGAATCCTCCACCAGTTCCTGGTAGAGTTCTGCCCGACAAAGGGCTCGCAGGATAGCAGCGGCGCGGGTGGCGTTTAGGCCGGGGCGCAACGCTTCTTCCATCCCTTCGACTACCCGATCCAGCGCAGACTTCCTTCCGCGCAGCGCCTCTTCTAGTTCTGCGGCCGCTTCCCGGTCGGCAGCCGCCGCTCCTTGGTAGATGGCGACCAGACCGGCTCCCAACTCCCACTGTCTGCGGTTCGAGTTCGCGATCATCTCCAGCCGCCGTGCCGGGTCGGGCTGCCTCGCGGCCTGCTCGTTGATCTCGCGCGCGTGCGTCCTCGCGTGCCAACCCATCCTTATTTCCCGCAGAATGGCCCTCTTGTTCTTGAAGGCGGCATACACGGTGCTCACCGCCACGCCGGCCTCCCCGGCTATGGCATCCATCGTCGTGGCGGCGTAACCCCTCTCGAGAAAAAGCCCCGCGGCGGCCTCCGCGATGAGCCGGCGGGTCTCGAGCGCCTGCCGCTGACGATGGGTCAACCCCTCTTCCTCACGTAATCCTCCGGTTCTACCCAAGCTTTCTGATCCCTCCCTTGACCCGCCTCCCAAATTCGTTGTAGTATTACTGCACTGAATATAGCATAGCTAGAAACAAAGGGAAACGAGAGCGGGTGAAGGGAGCAGGGATGAGCGTTCGGGGGCGAAGCGAACATTTTGCCGCCGGGGTGGAACGTTTCGAGACCGTGATCATCGGTGGTGGGCAGGCCGGGCTCTTGGTGGGGTATCAGTTGGCGAAGCGGGGCAGGCAGTTCGTGATCCTGGAGGCCAATGGGCGGATCGGTGACTCGTGGCGGAAACGGTGGGATTCGCTCAGGCTGTTCACCCCGGTCCGTTACAACGGGCTCGAGCGTTTTCCCTTCCCGGCGGACGGGTGGTCATTCCCGACTAAGGACGAGATGGCCGACTACCTCGAGGCCGACGCCGCGCGCTTCGAACTCCCGCTGCGAACCGGCGTCAGGGTAGAGAAGCTCTGCAGGGACGACGATCGGTTCGTGGTGGAAACGCAGGCAGACATCTTCCAGGCCGAGAACGTGGTCGTCGCCATGGCCGACTTCCAACGACCCCGAGTGCCTGAGTTCGCGAAGGAATTGAATCCGGACATCATCCAGCTCCATTCCTACGAGTACAGGAATCCCTCGCAGTTGCACGACGGGGCGTTCTCATCGTGGGGCGGGCAATTCGGGGGCCGAGATCTCGCTCGAGCTCTCCCGCACCCATCGCACCTGGTTGTCGGGCAGGGACACCGGCCACATGCCGTTCCGCATTGAGGGCACCGCTTCGCGGCTCCTCTTCGCACCCCTCGCGCTACGGTTCGTCTTCCACCGCGTGCTGACCGTGAACACCCCCATCGGCCGCAGGGCGCGACCGAAGATTCTCTCCAGAGGTGCACCGGTCATCCGCGTCAAGCCCCGCGACCTGGACGCCGCCGGGGTGAAACGTGTCCCCAGGACGATCGGCGTGCGCGACGGGCTGCCATTGCTGGAAGACGATCGGATCCTCGGCGCGGCAAACATCATCTGGTGCACGCGCTTCCATCCTGGCTTCTCATGGATCGACCTCCCCATCTTCGGAACCGAAGGGCCAATCCACGAGCGAGGCATCGTGCAGTGCGAACAGGGCCTGTACTTCGTGGGACTGGATTTCCTCTACGCGATGTCGTCCGTGATGGTCCACGGCGTAGGCAGGGACGCCGAGCACATCGCCAATCACATTGCCTCGCGCGTTCCAGCGTACTAGCACGCCGCCTGCGGGCGGCTTGTCAGCACGGCGACTTGCGGGCGCCTTGTCAGCACGCCGGCTCGTCAGCTTCTCGCCATCTGAGGCCGGTAGTTAGCCGGCTAACTATCTCGGGTGGCTCTGTGCGGGATCTTCATGGGTGCTGGCGGGCGGCGCACAGACACCCTGGCTGACAAGCCGCCCGCAGGGCGGCGTGTTAATAAGCGATGGCGTCAGCCTGAGCGTGCTGAAAGTGGAAGCCGAAGGCCGGAACGTGCTGACAAGCGAAGCCTGAAGGGCGCAGCGTGCCAACGGCCTTTCAGGCCGTCGCGAAGCGTCCGATGGTGCGTTTGGGGCGGACTTCTCCCAGGTCTTCGGCGAAGATGCGGTAGTAGGCGACCTCCTCGCGGGTGCGGAGGGGCGGCTCGACCTCGTGGCGCTCCCGTTCGAAGTCTTCTTCGGTGACGCTCTCTTCCATGCGTTCTTTGAGGACTGAGGCGGCGCCGGAGCCGACGCCGAACTGGGCTTTCTTGCGCCACAGGAAGTCGTCGGGGAGCCATCCTTCGAAGGTCTGCCGGAGGAGCCTTTTTTCTTCCTGGCCTTCGCTCGCGAGCTTCCAGCCGGCGGGGAGGGAGAGACCGAGAGAGATCATGTCCAGCTCCAGAAAAGGCACCCGCGCTTCGAGGCCGTGCGTCATGGTGACGCGGTCGGCCCTCTGCAGGTTGAGGTCGTGCAAGCCCTCGATGGTCCTGACGAGCTCGGCGTGCAGCTCGTCTTCCGTGCGGAAGTCCTCCAGGTATTCGTAGCCGGCGAAGATCTCATCCGTGCCCTCGCCGGTAAGGACGACCTTGACGTGCTGTGCGGTGAACTCGGCGAGGATGTAGTTGGAGACGGCGCTGCGTACCAGCGAGGGGTCGAAGCTCTCTATGGTGCGGACCACCGTGGGCAGAACCCTGAGCGCGTCCTCCGCGGTGTACACGCTCTCGTGGTGCTCGGTATCGAGGTACTCGGCCACAGCGCGGGCGGCTAGGATGTCTGGCGAATCCTCGAGGCCGACGGCGAAGGTCTTGAGCTTCTCACCGCGCTCCCCGTACCAGCGGGCGGCGATGGCGGCGACGAGGCTCGAGTCGAGGCCGCCGGAGAGGAAGACGCCGACGGGCACGTCGCCCATCATCTGCCTGTATACCGTTCGTACGAGACGGTCACGGACCTTCCGCAGGATATCTTCCGGGATGGCGGCGCCGGGCTCGCTTGGCCCTTCGAAGGGTTCTAGTTCTTCTTTCGGCGGGACCGGTTTCCCGAACTCGACGAGGCCGCTTTCGGGCGTCCAGTAGTGGCCCGGCGGGAAGGAGGCGACGGAGGGTTGCCAGTCTTCGTCGAAGGCGCTCATCTCCGAGGCGAAGCGGATGAGGCCGTCCCGGCGCGCCCAGTACAGCGGTTTTATGCCGACGGGGTTGCGGGCCGCCAGGAACGTGCCGTCCTTGCCGGAGATCAGGAACGCGAACATGCCGAGCAACTCGGAGAGGGCGTCGGGGCCGCGTTCGGAGATCAGGCGCAGGGCTACCTCGTTGTCCGAGCGCGTGCTCAAGTTTCCGTTCTCTAAGGTCTCACGGATCTCCTCGTGTTTGTACACCTCGCCGTTGCCGACGAGGTAGAGGTCATCGTCGGGCGTGACGAGCGGCTGCTTGCCGCCCTCCACGTCGACGATGGAGAGCCGCCTGTGGCCGAGCACGTTCCCCCCTAGCTCTATTTGCCCCTCGTCGTCGGGTCCTCTGTGGGCGACGCGCGCCAGCATGCGCGAGGCGATCTCAGGGTCCATGCCTCCGTATCCGCCGACGATTCCGCACATGTCTCTCCGTTCTACACCGGGGTCCGGGAACCTGGCCACAGTAGAAGTTACCCCGGACGGGAGGGTTGTCGATGTTACGCAAGGACAGGCACATTTCGTCCATATCCGCTTATCTTTAGCCATCTGGCCGATGCGCGAAAGCGCGAGTGGGTCTAAAATGCCTCTATCTGTACTGCGAACCGTGTCACGGGATCATGCGGAGAGGAGGCGGCTATGGCGGAGGTCATTTAGGGGGTCTTCTCCGGTGGCGAGGGGCCGGATGGCGCACTACCTGGCGTCTCTGCCGTGGCGGCACTGAATCTGAGCCCGAAGCCCGGCGACCCGGAGGGCAACCTCCTCCTAGCCGAGAAAGAGATAGCGGCGGCCCTGGTCCTCGATCCTTCGCTGCGCTACGTGGTCTTGCCCGAGCTCTTCACCTGCGCGTACTCGACCCTGGAGTCCGTCTACCATGATGCGGAAGACGCCGAATGTGGCGAGAGCGCCCGGTTCTTCACAGGCCTCGCCAGGGAGCTTGGGATCTACATCGCCTACGGTTTCCCCGAAGGAGTTCCTGGCTCCCCCGCGGGCGTCTTCGACAGCGCGAACTTCGTGGACCCCGAGGGCGTGGTCGCCACCTACCGCAAGCGCAACCTGGCCGGGACGGCCCCGGAGCATCTGGTCTTCACGCCTGGAACGGAGTCTCAGATAGTCGGGGCCGGCGGGTTGCGCGTCTCGCTCGCCGTCTGCTGGGACATGGGTTTCCCCGAGATGGCCAGGGAGGCCGCGCTCGGCGGGGCCTCCCTGATCCTGGTCCCAGCAGCCTGGCGCGAGCCGTGGGGTTTCCAGTACGACCTCACGTGCGCCGCTCGCGCCCTCGACAGCGGCGTTTACGTCGCGAGCGCGAACCAGACCGGCGTCTACCCAGAAGCCAACTTCGCAACCCCAGGCCACGTCCACGGCCCCGACGGGACGCGCGTGTCCCTCTTCTCCGGCGTGGCCAGCATAGGAACGGTCGACCCCGCAACCTCCTTGCGCTGGCGAGCCCGCTACGGCAACACGCTCGTAAAGGGCGTCGGGGAGGAGCCGCTGGAGATCGTCTCCTAGAGCCTTTCTCGGAAAGGTTTAACCTTTCCGAGAAAGGAGCAAGTCAGCAAGTCAGCCAAGAGAAATTGCCTAACCGAAGATCGCCTAACCCTCGCCACGTTTTGGAGGGGATTGGGCTTCTTCCAGAAGCGTCACATAAGCCGAATAGAAGCTGACAGACTGAAATGGTGACAACCTGAAACCTTTCCGCGAACCGCCCTAGAGCGTGTTATGAACTCGATTAGAAACGGCTTAGGAATGCGGGAAACGGAGATCGCGAAGGAGGAACCAAGCCGACCGTGGAATCCGCATTCCTATGCGGTTTTCGCCCAAGTTCATAACACGCTCTAGCG
>JBKPOM010000079.1:0-37458 GCA_046733115.1 Actinomycetota bacterium
TGCCCGTGGTGAAGGTAGACGAGATCAACTTCGAGCTGAACGACCTCAGGGCGAAGGTCAACTTGTTCGCGAAGGTGCTCGACCTGGTCGAGCTCTCCGTCGGGGTCGACGCCTACCTCGGCAGGGTCAAGCTGGTGATTAAGGGCGTCGAGGCCCAGGCCCTCCTGAAGGTCAGGCTCGACAACGTCACCGCCATAATCGACAGGGTGCTAACGACGATAGACCGCAACCCCCAGATCGTCGAGAAGCTGGTTGAGAGCGTGGGCTCCGCCGTCGAAGACGTGGGCGAAGGCGCAGGGCAACTGGTGGGCGAAGGTGTCAACTCGGCGGTCGAGGACATAGGCTCGGGAGCGGGTGATCTGGTAGG
Organism: Actinomycetota bacterium; assembly: GCA_046733115.1. Taxonomy (GTDB): domain Bacteria; phylum Actinomycetota; class Rubrobacteria; order Rubrobacterales; family Rubrobacteraceae; genus Rubrobacter_D. Next base: position 368 of record JBKPOM010000079.1, read on the forward strand.
TGAAGGGGCTAACCAGGCGGTTGCCGACATAGGATCTGGTGCGGGAGACCTCGTAGGAGAGGGCGCCAACCAGGCGGTTGCGGATATCGGTTCCGGCGCCGGCTCCGCGGTGGAGGACATCGGTTCCGGTGCGGGCGACCTTATTGGCGAGGGAGCCAACCAGGCCGTCGCCGACATAGGTTCGGGAGCTGGCTCCGCAGTGGAGGATGTAGGCTCGGGCGCTGGTTCCGCGGTCGAGGACGTGGGCGAAGGAGCAAGCTCCGCTGTCGAAGACGTGGGTTCCGGTGCCGGTTCTGCCGTGGAAGATGTCGGAGGAGGCGCCGGCTCCGCGGTCGAGGACGTAGGTTCCGGAGCCGGCGAAGCGGTTGAAAGCACGGGTGAAGCCGTCGAAGACGTGGGCTCTGGCGCCGGTGAGGCAGTAGAGAGCACCGGCGAGGCCGTGGAAGACGTGGGCTCCGGGGCCGAATCGGCGGTGGAGGACGTCGGTGAGGGCGCCGGTCAGGCCACCCAACAGGTTGGCGAAGGCGCCGGCCAGGCCGCCGGAGAAGTGGGTGAAGGTGCTGGCCAGGCCGCCCAGGAGGCTGGAGCAGGAACCGGGCAGGCTGCGCAAGCGGCTGGCGAGGGCGCCAGTCAGGCTGCCGAAGGTGCGGGCGAGGCGGCGCAGGGAGTCGGGGATACGGCGGGTCAGGTGGCCGAAGGCGGGGGCGACGCTGCCGGGCAGGCCACCGAACAAGCCGGCGAAGTCACGGATCAGGCGAGCAACGTGGCCGACCAGGCCGCTGACACTGCCGGGCAGGGTGCCCAGGACGGGGAAGAAGCTGCCGCGGACCAGACCGCTGACGGGGCTGGAAGCGTCGAAGAAGATCAGGCACAGTCCGCCGAGGCGGCTGACGAGAGCGTCGACGGAGAAGGCTGGGTCACGCGGCGCACGGTCGACCAGCTCGGCGACATCATGGAGACCACCTTCGACGAGAACGGCGAGGTGGTGGGCGAGGATCTCGTCGGCAACGTCGGCGACCTGCCGGCCGAAGAAGAGTACGTAGACGAAGAGGGCCGGGTCGTAAGCCGGGTAACGGACGAGTCGGGGAGCGCCTTCGAGCGTGTAGTCGACAACGAAGGTAACATGGTCGGCGCGAGGGCTGTTTGAGAACCGAGCAAAGTCAAGCCATGATTAAAAGGGAGGAGAGTCAGTGACCGAGAGACAAACGGAGGCTTTGGAGAAGCTGAACCAGGGCATCCAGGAATCCAGGCGAGAGGTTCAGCAACGGACGATGAACCTGGCCCAGGATTACTTCGGCGATTCGGCCGAGACTCTCAAGCAGCATATAAACGAGAGTCGCTCCATGCTCGAAGACTTGCCGGATCAGATCCCGGGGGGGCGCGAAGAGGCCTTTCAGACACTGTTCCAGGAGCTGATGGACAATTACTCCTCCATGAAGGAGTGCATCAACGAGGCGCAGCAAAACGTCGCCAATTTGGACACGGATCAGATCCGGCGCCAGGGCGAGGTCGAGGCCACGGACGCGGCCCGCCGCGAGGCAAGGGAGCGGGGCGTGGACCTCACGCAGATAGAGGGCACGGGCAGCGACGGTCGTATCATCGTCAGCGACGTGGTAGAGGTGGCCGAGGCGATGGAAGAGGCCGAGGCCGGCGAGGACGGGGCTGCCAGTGAGGCCGCCCAGCAGGCCCAGGACGCCGCGGGACAGGTCGCGGGGCAGGCGCAGGACGCCGCAGATCAGGCGGCAGGGCAGGTCCAGGACACCGCACGGCAGGCCACAGATCAGGCCCAGCAGGTGGCGGGCCAGGCGCAGGAGGCCGTTAGCGACGCGGCCCAGCAGGCGCAGGACACAGCCGGGCAGGCAACGGATCAGGCCGGTCAGGCCGTGCAGGGCGTACACGACACTGTAGGCAATCTCACCGGCGGACAGCAGGGAGGGCCGCTCGGCGGAGTCACGGACCAAGTTGGGCAGGTCGCACAGGGCGTGCAGGACACCGCAGGGCAGGCTACGGATCAGGTCCAGCAGGTGGCGGGTCAGGCCACCGACCAGGCCGGCCAGTTGGCGAACCAGGCGCAGGATGCGGCCGGAGGGGCCGCCGGGCAGGCCCAGCAGGCCGCCGGGGGCGACGGGTCTGAGGAGCCGAGGGCCACGAACGCCGCCAGGCGCAGGGCGGAGCAGCTGGGCATTGACCTCTCCACGATCCAGGGTTCGGGCTCCGGGGGGCTCATAACCATCAGGGACGTGACCGGCTCCTGAGGCGATGAAGAAAGAGGGAACGGGCAAACCACAAGATCCGGACATCGCGCTCGATGCGGGCGTGAGGATGCGCGAGTTGCGCTTCGAGAGGGTGCCTGACCCGGAGGTAAACTTCCGAGGAAACACCGCGCGCAACTCGGTGTGGGTGAGCAGGCGTACCAACCTGCCCGACGAGGTTCAGGAGGGCGTCGTCTATCGCGACGCCGGGGTCAGGTTGCGGATAGCCACTGAGATCGTCGAAGGCTCACCCGATTTAAAGGAATAATTTAAAGAAATAGTTCCGATAAAGGAATAGTTCCGATCGAGAAAGGGTAAGACAAGTTCGGAACGATCATTTGGGTTGAAAGGCCGCAAAGCAAGCACACCGCAGAGTGAAAAGGAGCAAACGTGAGCGAGCAACCGCAGAACGTTCAACAGCAGTCGCAGGATGATCAGGCCCTGCAGCAGGCCAGGGACTACTTCGGACAGTCGATGGGCCGCCTCCTGGGCCAGATGCAGAGCGACAGCGCGCAACTCCAGAGCTACATGCAGCAGCTTCCCGAAGAGTCGCAGGCCCAGGTCCAGCAGTTGACCAACTCCTACTCCCAGTTCGAGGGCACGATAAACCAGGCCGCTCAGGACGCGGGCGTGCAGGACTCGCTCGAGGAGTCGGCCCAGCAGGCGAGGCAGAACGCCGACCAGGCCTCAGGCCAGGCCCCGACCGACGTGGCGGCCCAGCAGGCGCAGCAGGTGGCCGGTCAGGCGCAGGAGGCGGCGGGTCAGGCCGCCGGGCAGGTGCAGGACACCGCTGGTCAGGTCACCGATCAGGCCGGTCAGGCGGTGGGTCAGGCCCAGGAAACCGTAGGTGGCCTTACCGATCAGGTGCAGGACACCGCCGGCCAGGCAACCGATCAGGTCGGCCAAGTCGCGGATCAGGCCCAGGATGTGGCGGGCCAGCTGGCCGAGAGCCTGCCGGAGGGTTACGAGGCGTTGGGCCAGCCGTTCACCGACGAGCAGGGCAATACCATCCTCCAGGGCCAGGACGATGAGGGCAACACCGCGATCGTCCGGCGCGGTACCGACGAGGCGGGCAACACCATCGACTCGATCTTCGACCAGGCGGGCAACCTCCTGGATGAGAACATCATAGAGGAGGCTGCCGAAGACGAGGCCGAGGAAGGCGAAGAAGCCGAGGCCGAGGAGGGCGAAGAAGCCGAGGACATGGCGAGCCAGATGGCCGAGGCCTTGCCCGAGGGCTATACGGTAGTTGGCGAGCCGACCACAGACGAGCAGGGCAACAGGGTCCTCGAGGCCCAAGACGAGCAGGGCAACACCGTGACCATCCGGCGCGAGATCGACGACGAGGGCAACGTCGTCGACCGAGTCTACGACTCGGAAGGCAACCTGATGGACGAGAGAATCGTCCCCAACCCTGTCACGGATGAGGGCGGGGAAGAGGCCGAGCAGGCCATAGAGGACTCTTCCAGTGCAGACAGCAACACGACGACGGTCGAAGAGAAGAAGGGCGAGGAAGGCCTTCTCGGCGGCGGGCTACTCAGGCTCGACCTCCTTCCGCCCCTCGAGAGCACGACGACAACTGTGGAGTCCGGCGACTCCGAAGACTACTACGGTCCCACCGATGGCGAAGGCGAAGAAGGCCAGCAGGAAGGTGAAGGGCAGCAGGGCGGTGGCCCGCTCGATCAGGTGCAGGACACCGTAGGCGGCCTGACCGGCGGCCTCACCGGCGGCGGCGAAGGCGGTGGCGGCCCGCTCGATCAGGTGCAGGACACCGTGGGCGGCCTGACCGGCGGTCTCACCGGCGGCGGCGAAGGCGGTGGCGGCCCGCTCGACCAGGTGCAGGACACCGTGGGCGGCCTCACCGGCGGCCTCACCGGCGGCGGCGAAGGCGGTGGCGGCCCGCTCGATCAGGTGCAGGACACCGTGGGCGGCCTCACCGGCGGCCTCACCGGCGGTCAACAGGGCGGCGGGAATGACGACGATGATGACGACGAGAACAATGGCGGCAGCGGCGGCGGGGGCGGTTTGCTCGGCGGCGCCCTGTAGTCAGTAGCAAGGGCATCGGTGGGGCCGGTCGCGGCTGGCCCCGCCACGAACAAAACGACGAACCGAGAAAGGACACAGCATGGCCCAGGGCTTGAACCTTCAGCAGCAGCTCCAGCAACTCTCCCAGCAGAGCACGCAGGACTTCTACGCGCAGTCTATCGGCAGCTTGAAGAGCCAGATCCAGAACTACCGCGAGCAGCTCGAGCAGTACTCCGAGCAGCTCCCCGAGGGCGACGCGAAGGCCCAGATCGAGGAGATGACCGACTACTACGTGGAGCTCGAAGGGTCCATTGACCAGGCGGCCCAGGAGCAGGGCATCCAGGATCAGGTGAACGAGGCGGCTCAGAGCACCCAGCAGAAGATGACTGACTTCGCCCAGGGCGCGGCCCAGCAGGCGCAGGACACCGCGGGTCAGGTCGCTGACCAGGCCCAGCAGGTGGCCGGGCAGGCCACCGACCAGGCCGGTCAGGTAGCAGGCCAAGCGCAGGACGTGGCCGGGCAGGCGGCCGGGCAGGTCCAGGACACCGCGGGTCAGGCCACCCAGCAAGTCCAGGACACCGCGGGCCAGGCGGCGGGCCAGGTGCAAGACACTGTGGGCGGTCTCACCGGCGGCCTCGCCGGCGGCCAGCAGGGCGACGACCAGCAACAAGGTGGAGGCGGCCCTCTCGGCGGGGTCACCGACCAGGTGGGGCAGGTCGCCCAGGGCGTGCAGGACACGGCCGGGCAGGCCACCGATCAGGTCCAGCAAGCGGCTGGCCAGGCCACGGATCAGGCGGGCCAGGTGGCGAACCAGGCCCAGGATACGGCCGGTCAGGCCGCGGGGCAGGCCCAGCAGGCCGCCGGACAGGCCACTGACCAGGTGGGGCAGGCTGCCCAGCAGGCGCAGGACACCGCGGGTCAAGCGGCTGGACAGGCTCAGGACGCGGCTGGACAGGCCGCCCAGCAGGGACAGCAGGTAGCTCAGCAGGGCCAGCAGGCGGCGCAACAGGCGGCCGGTGGTGGTCAGCAGGGCGGCCAGCAGCAGCCGGAAGCCACGCACGCCGCTCAGCAGAAGGCCCAGGAGTTGGGCGTGGACCTCTCCCAGGTGCAGGGCTCTGGAGCACAGGGCCGCATCACCGTTAAGGACGTCATCAGCGCTTCGAACCAGTAGTCGATTAGGCTATCCGGGCCATTGAAGGAAAGGAGTAGTCGTGGACGATAAAGCCGCAGGCAAGGCCAAAGAAGCCTGGGGCGCCTTGACCGGCGACGAGGCCAAGAAGGAGGAAGGCCGGGCGCAGCAGAGGAAGGCCGAAGCCCAGGAAGAGGCTGCAAAGTCGGCGAGGACCAACCAAGCAAAGAAAGACGCCAGGCAGGCAGAGAGGGAGCGGGACCGGCAGAAGGTGAAGGAAAAAGGTCTCCTGGGCGGCGTGACGGACTCGTTGTCCGGGCGTGATCGAGGTTCTAGATCCTAGCCGCGAGGACGCTTCGCAATTGACGGACATGGAGCCGCATGTGGGTTTGCCCGGGCATGCGGCTCCGTATGTGGTGCGAGACTTTTCCGGGGCTGGAAGCGTTCTCCAACCCGCAGCGGCTCCATAGGCTGATGGGATTACGAGGCCACGAAGCTCATGCTCGATGCCGGGTGGAAGCGGGCCGGGGTTTCTGCTTGTTTGAGGAACCAGAAAAGGGATCGCGCCGGTGTGATACGAGGGCATCGAACGCGACCGGTAAAGAAGGGAGTACGCGTGGGCAGGTCGAGAAGACGGAGGACTTCGCACAAATCCAACCCCAGGACAAGATCCGGCGCCAGGTCGAGGCCGAGCCGCGGCGGTTCAAGGGGGGTCACCATAACCTCGGTGGGCCCCGTTGGAAATATCAGCGGTTACAGGCCCATGGTGCAGGCCACCGTAATGGACGGCCAGAGCACCTTGAGCAAGGATGACATAAACGTGTACCTCGACGGGGAGGAGGTAAGGGACTTTCAATACCGCCGGACCACCGGCAGTTTGAGTTTCACCCCCCGCAAGCTCTCCTCGGGCGCCCACACGGTCGAGATATTGGCTGGCACCGCCGGAAGCAGGAACGCCAGGAAGAGAAAGAACTGGAGCTTCGTCGTACCGTAATGGGTGCCGGAGGAGGGGACGTCGGAGACCGGGTTAGGAGGCGACCTGGTGCCTAGGAGACGGAGGAGGAACCGCCGGAGGAGCTCGCGTGGGACCTCGGTCAGGGTCACGAGGACGAAGGGTTCCGGCTCCAGCCAGACCACGAGCTATCGCACGGGCGGCCTCTCGATAACCGGCGTTGGCCCTACGGGTAGGGTCGCCAGAAACCCCAACCTCACCATCCGGGCGACCGTGAGGGATTATGGGGGGGGACTGTCCAAGAACGGCATAAGGCTGTACCTCGACGGGTCCGAGAAGAGCAGGTTCCGCTACGATCAGGCCAGCGGTAGCCTGACCCATTACGTCGGCCGCGCGCTCTCTCCGGGCACCCATGAAGTGAGGATAGAGGCCGATGCCGAGTCCTCGGACAAGCAGGGACGGACCGGTGGTTCGGCCAGAAAGAGATGGACCTTCGCGGTGGTGCGCCGTTGAGAAGCCAAAGGGCTCCCGGCGAGGAGCAAAATGGCCGGTAACGCGGGCGGCAACAGGGTGCGCGAGTTCAAAGAACGGCTCGTCAAGACGGCCCGGATGTACGCTATGTGCGAGAATGCCGGGGTATCCGAGCCCATGGACGTGACGGGGCTGGCGGTGGCGGCGTTCGAGGATTTGCCGCTCAGGGAAGCCCTCGTGTTCGTGCGGACCAACGAGCAGAACGTCAGGGACCTCGCCTGGGCTTTCGCGAACTCGAAGTCGGCCGAGGAGTTCGAGCAGAGGCTGGGGGAGATCAAAACGCTCCCCGAACCCGGCGGGACGCGCCGGTAAACGGATGGATCGGGCCCCGCTCACCGGATGGCAGCAACCATTCGAAGGCCCCACCAGGACGAGACACAGGCTATTATGGGGCCGTGGTCGCGGCCGTTGCGGGCTAACCATGTCTGAGGGGTAAGGTTGAGAAAGATAGCCTTGGCGAACGCGAAGGGTGGGGTGGCCAAGACCACCTCCTGCGTCAACCTGGGCGCGGGGCTTGCCCTCCTGGGGTACCGGACCCTTCTCGTGGACTGTGACACCCAGGGGCAGGTGTCCAAGAGCCTCGGTGTGGAGGCCGGCGAGGGTTTGGGCGAGCTCTTGCAGGGCGAGGCCGGGCTCGCCGACGTGCAGATCGAGGCGCGCGAGAACCTGTACGTCATTGCCGGCGGCGGATCGCTCTCCGGGGCGAAGCGTGTGATCTCCCGCCGGGACATGCGCTCGGAGCTGGTCTTGAGCGAGGCGCTCCACGACCTCGACGGATACGACTTCGTGTTGCTCGACACGGCGCCATCGTGGGACGTGCTGAACGTCAACTGCCTGTTCTACGTCGAGGAGCTCTTGATACCGGTTTCGATGGAGGCGCTGGCGTTGCAGGGGGTCGGGGACCTCGTAAGCCGCGTCGAGCAGGTGCAACGCTACAGGGAGGACCGGATCCTCAAGAAGAGCATAATTCCCACTTTCTACGACGGCCGGGTGAGCAAGAGCGCCGAGATCCTGGATCAGCTCGAGCGGTATTTCCCCGGGGCCGTATGGCCCCTCGTGCGCTACAACGTGAAGCTCTCCGAGGCGCCCGGTTTCGGCCAACACATCTTCGAGTACTCTAAGAGGAGCAACGGGGCCGCCGACTACGCCCGCCTGGCGGAGCGGCTCGCGAAAGGGGCGTGAAAATGAGCACGGACCACAGGAGAAGGGTGCCTGAGGACCTGATGGGGACCATCCTCGGCGCGAATCCAGAGTTCTCCGACGAAGAAGACGCCGTCCCGGAGACCGGCGACGCCGGTGGGAAGGCCACGGTCTCGTGGGAGGATAACCCCGAACTGGTGGGCGTAGCCTTCAACCTCTCCAAACAACTCACGGCGGAGCTGGACAGGGTACGGCACGAACTCGAAGAGGACACGCACCCATCGAAGTCCGAGCTCGCCGAGGTGGCGCTCCGGATCGCCGTCGAGGACGTCCGCGCCAGGGGCCGTGAGAGCGAGCTGGTAAAGAGGCTCGAAGAGCGCCACGCGGCCAGGGCCGCAGACACCCCCGGCGAGACCCCTCACAGGGCCGTGCGCGGCGTGGACCAGACCGGCCTGATCATCGAGACTACGTACGACGAAAGCGGCGGGGTCCTGGACGAGGACGTAGTCGGCCGCTTCGCCGACCTGCCGGTGGTGGACGAATACCTGGACGAGCAGGGGCGCTTGGTGAGCCAGGTGCAGGACGATCTAGGCAACACCTTCGAGCAGGTCCTGGACGACGATCTCAACATCCTCGAAACCAGGTTGGCCGACGGCTAGGGTGGCTTGCTTCGCAAACCGAGGCATCATTAGGTTACAGGCATCAGGCTTCGGGTCTTTGTGTGGTACGTTGGATCGTTGTACGGGGGTCGGTCATAAGCATACGGGATCAGGAACGGCGTCAGAAGGAAGTGGAGCGTAGGATCGGCGAGCGGATGCGCGCCGCCGATAAGCATGTGCGTGGTGGCATCCTGGCGCGGCAGAAGGCGGCAGATCGCAGGGCCAACGATGTGATAAAGAGAATCGAGAAGGGCGGCGTAGACCCGCGTCCCCTGCCGAGCCTCAGAGAAGACTCGATGGCTTCGATGGAGTCGATGCCCTCGATGGAGTCCTCACCGTCGATGGCTTCGATCGAGCCCGCAGAGACGGTGAGAGGGGTGACAGGCGAAGCGGAACCCAACGAGATACAAGAAGGCATGCCCCTCGAAGGTGTCATGCCCTACGACCCGGCGAGCGCCGAAGAGGGCCTCGCCGAAAGGAGGACCGAAGACACGGTCGCTGAGGGAGATCCGCACCTGCACAACGAGCGCAAGGCCGGCGAGATGGCACAACAGATGACAGAAGACACAGGTGCGGGCGGGGACATGAACCTGCACGCAGAACGCAAGGTGGAGCAGATGGGAGACGGGATGTTCCGGGGCTAGAGACGCGTCCCGGCCGTTTCCCTTGCCGGCGACGCGGGTGAAGAGACTCTTCGGAACGCGACAGAAGCAATGGAGCGCGAAGCCGAAAAGGAGATATCAGTGAGCGAAGGACAGAACCGGCAACAAGGCGGCCAGCAGCAGATGCAGGAGGACCAGCGCCTCCAGGAGGCCAGGGACTTCTTCGGGAAGTCGCTGGGCAGGATCTTGGGCCAGATGCAGAGCGACAGCGCCCAGCTCCAGAGCTATGCGCAGCAGGTGCCAGAAGAGTCGCAAGCACAGATCCGGCAGATGATCGACTCCTACTCGCAGTTCGAGGGCACCATAGACCAGACCGCCCAGGATGCCGGGGTCGAGGAGGCGCTGCAGGAGTCGGCCCAGCAGGTGAGGCAGAACGCGGACGTGGCCTCGGGGCAGGACCCGACCGACGTGGCGGCCCAGCAGGCGCAGCAGGTGGCGGACAAGGCTCAGGACACCGCGGGACAGGCTACCGAACAGGCCGGACAGGTCGCCGATCAGGCCCAGGACGCCGCCGGCCGGGCCACGGACCAGGCAGGGCAAGTCGCGGAGGGGGTGCAGGACGCCGACGGCGGACTCACCGGTGACCAGAAACAGGTTGGCGAGCAGGAGGGCGGCGATGAGCAGGGGGACGAAAGCCCTTTGGGCGGGGTGACCGATCAGGCTCAGGACGCGGCCGGACAAGTCACCGATCGAGCGCAGGATGTGGCTGGACAGGCGACGAATCAAGCCGGTCAGTTGGTGGGCCAGGCCCAGGACGCCGTCGGCGGTCTCATCGGCGGCGGGCAGGGAGATGGCCCGTCAGGCGAGCAGGACATGGACGAGTACTCTTACAGCGACAGCGACGCGACGACGGTCGAAAATGACAAGAGCCCCAAGGGACTTCTCGCGGAGCTCCTCAACCTGGAGATCTTGCCTTCCCCAACGAGCGACACGACCACCCTGGAGTCCGGCGACACCGAGGAGTCTTACGGGCCGGAAGAAGCCCAGCAAGAGGAAGCGCAAGGGTAGCGCGAACCGCGCTGTCAGCGGCAAGCCCTCAGCTGTCAGCCTTTGTTTTTCGCTGAAAGCTGACGTGCCATTTTTGGGAAACTCAGTCTTCCTGCGAACCGCGCCTTAAGCCTTCAAACCGGGTCCGTTTAAGGTGGGGCGCGTCGGGCCGCGGGCACGCCGAGACGTACACATACGTCATTCCCGCACAAGCGGGATTTCAGGAGTAGCGCAAGGCTCGTGCGCGGCGGCGTTGCCATTCACCCGGACTTGATATCAGCATTCAGCGATCGGCCAAGATAAGAAGCTGACGGCCCATCGCTGACCGCTCTATGTGGGCGCGATATGCGTCCATGCCGCCAGGTGTAGCGGTTGCGGGATAACGCGGTTTACGATGTTTCGTGCCCGTGCATAGAATGCGCCGGACGGAGGTCTATCTGGTGTATAGAGCTAGAAATGAGGCGAGGCTCGCGGCCTTTGAAGACCGGAGGATGTGGCGGTTGCTACTGGCGCGCCTGCACCCCGATGCCGGCGGGGATCACGATCTGTTCGCGTTCGCCTGCGCCGTGAGAGACGAGATGTCCCGTGGAAAGCACACTACAGAGGACACGGGCAGCGAAGACGAGGCCCAGAACACGGAAAGCGTGGCGCCTTTCCTCCGGACGTGGCACGAAGCGATGGGCCAATGGTCCTCCAGCAACCGCGACGCCTTGAACAACTTCCGGACACGCTAGCGCGGTAGCCGAATAAGTCTTGCTACTGCTGGTTTTGTTGCTGTTGTTGAATGCGTTGGATCTCGTTCCAGACCAGATCCCCTGCTTCGCGCTGCATCTTGATCGCATCGCCCTGGTCCGGGTACCTCAACTCCAGCAGGTTCTGGACCTTCCTGATGTCGGTCAACGCGCGTCCCAGCAACTGCAACGGGCTCGGCTGCTGACCTTCTTGCTGTTGACCCTGCTGCTGATCCCCCTGCGTCATCGAGACCTCCCGCTTGGATGCTTTTCCTGTGCCCGTCTATACCCCGTACGGGTCGGCGCAAGACAAGGCGCCGTTCCCCCGGCGAGTTTATTTGCCGTACAGTAGGGGCACGACAGATGAGTAACGAGACTTTGGAGAGGCGAAGGGTACATGGCATCGGAGGGTCCGGCATTGGAAGATGACGGGCGCATGAGCGGGGACGAAGGCTACGCCGTCCGCGACGGGCGAGACCGCGGGGAGAGCACGGAGGATCCCGACCTGCAGCTCGACGTGCCCACCCTTAGAGTCGAGGAGATCGACCTCGAGGTCGAGGATCTGCAGGTCCGTCTGTCCATCCAGGCCGAGCTGGCGGACCTGGTGAAGATCAAAGTGGGACTCGACGCCGAGCTGGGCAGGGTGAAGCTCGGGATCAAAGGCGTGGAAGCCCAGGCCCAACTGAAGGCCCGACTCGATAACGTGCGCGCCATCTTCAGCGAGGTGCTGTCTTCCCTGCAGCACAGCCCGCAGTTCTTCCGCCAGCCGCTGGATACCGGAGCCGAGGATGAGACGGATGATGTCTCGGCTCCATCGGCGGTTACAGACGCGGAAAATACCAAAGAACCGGAAGCGACGGAAGCGGCGAGGTTGAAGGCGATGGAGCTTGGCGTAGACCTCTCCGGCCTCGAAGGCACGGGCTCGGGCGGGCGCATCATCCTAAGGGACGTCACGCGGGCGGCGGACGGATAACCCCGACCACCTCCAGCGTATACAATCAGACGGAGTGGAAGGAGCGAACCCGTGGCCAACAGGTTTTTCAAGGAGACATCGGCGGAGATCATCTCGGACTTGCTCTCCGACGCGCGCGTAAAACGCGTCAGGGAGTACGTGCGAGGCGAAGAGTTCAAGGCCGACCGCGAACGCATGCGCCGCGACGCCGCGGAACGCCTGAAGAACATCCGCGATCGCTACCGCACCAAACGCCGCGACCCCGAAACCGCAGCCCGCGAAAGGGAACTGACCCTCCGCCTCGCCGAAGTAGAAGCCGAAGCCGCTGAACTGCGCATCCAACTCTCCGAGCTTCTGGAAGAAGAAGAAAAGCTCCGCACCGCCCTCGACGAACTTTAGAACGGTTCTTCGGAAGAACCGAGGCATCAGGCATCAGCTTTGTCCGGCCTTACCAACCTCCACCGACGGGACTCGTCGCAGCATCTCGCGACCGTTCGAAACGCAAGCCCGGCGGCTCTCGCCGTCCCAGGCCCGCCACGCGCAGCGGCCCTGAAACCCGAAGCCTATGGCCTGAAACCTATTTTTCCATAATCCTTACCAGATACTAGTATGCAACACGATTGCTACGCACTTGTGCGCTGCTGGTAATTCGTGTAAAAATGGCGCTTCGCATCCTGGACGCCAAGGAGAGACTGCTTGTTGACCCCCAAAGCCGGACTTTACGACCCCATGTACGAGCACGATGCTTGCGGGCTCGGGTTCGTAGCGAGGCTCGACGGGCGCGGGACGCGCGAGACGGTCGAGGAGGGTCTCGAGGTCTTGCACAACCTGGAGCACAGGGGGACGACTGGGAGCGACCCCGAGACAGGAGACGGGGCGGGGGTTTTGACCCAGGTCCCCGACGGCTTTTTCCGCAAGGAATGCAGAGCTCTGGGCATAGATCTTCCCGAAGCGGGAGGCTATGGCGTAGGGATGCTCTTCGAGACGGGGGAGGCCGAGGGCCCTGGTTGTGAGGAACAGCTCGCGGAGATCTGCGCCGAGGAGGGCCACGAGCTGCTCGGCTTCAGGGATGTCCCCGTGGTGCCTGAGGCGGTGGGCGAGGTCGCGCGGAGCGTCATGCCGCGCATCAGGCAGTTTTTTGTGGGGCGTCGCGGGGGAGATGGGGCGGCCTTCGAGCGGAAGCTCTACGTCATCAGGCGCCGGCTGCACAGCGCCGTCGAGAACTCACAGGCCTGTTACGTCGTCAGCCTCTCCTCGAAGACGGTCATCTACAAGGGGCTCTTGAAGGGGCAGCAGTTGTCGCGGTTCTACCCAGATCTAGGGGACGGGGCTTTCGCCAGTGCTATAGCGCTGGTCCACGAGCGGTTCTCGACCAACACCCTGGGGAGTTGGGAGCTCGCGCACCCGTATCGCTACATCGCGCACAACGGTGAGATCAACACCATCAGGGGCAACATCAACTGGATGCATGCCCGTGAGAGCCGCCTCCGATCGGAGCTTTTCGGGGATGACCTCGGAAAGCTCTCGCCGGTCATCCAGAAGGGCCAGAGCGACTCCGCGGCCTTCGACAACGCCCTTGAGCTTTTGCATCTGGCGGGACGAAGCCTGCCGCACGCGGTGGCCATGATGATCCCCGAGGCCTGGGAGAACGACGAGCTGATGGACCCCGACCGGCGCGCCTTCTACCAGTACCACAGCGCCCTTATGGAAACGTGGGACGGCCCCGCTGCGGTCGCCTTCACCGATGGCCGCCTCGTCGGCGCGACGCTCGACAGGAACGGGTTGCGTCCGGCCCGCTACTCCGTCACGAGAGACGGCCGGGTCATCCTGGCGTCCGAGGACGGGGCCTTGAGGGTGCCCGCGGAGGACGTGGTCGAGCGCTGGAGGCTGCAGCCGGGCAAGATGCTTGTCGTCGACACCGAGCGGCACGAGCTGCTCCACGACGAGGACGTCAAGAGGCCGTTGTTCGGGCGGCGGCCGTACAGAAAGTGGCTGGAGGAGGGTGAGATCCATCTGAACGAGCTCCCCGAGCCCGACGCCGACCCGCGTCCCGAACCGGCCAATCTTCTCGAGCGCCAGCGGGCCTTCGGTTACACCATCGAGGACCAGCGCATACTCCTCGCCCCGATGGCCCAGAACGGCAAGGAGCCCGACGGTTCGATGGGCACGGACACGCCTTTAGCCGTCCTCTCCGAGCGGCCGCAGCTCCTTTTTTCGTACTTCAAGCAGCATTTCGCGCAGGTCACGAACCCCCCGATAGACCCCTTGCGCGAGGAGCTCGTCATGTCGCTCAAGATGAGCCTCGGCCCGGAGCAGAACCTCTTCGACGAGACCGAAAAGCACTGCCGCAGGATCCTCATCGACCAGCCGGTCCTCACGGCCGTGGAACTGGAGAAGATACGGGCTTTGGGCGACGAGCGCGCGAGCTCCACGACGCTCTCCACCCTTTTTCCCGTCTCGACGGGCGAGGGGGGGATGGAGGAAGCTTTAGACAGGCTGTGCGAGAAGGCCGAGAGCGCGGTGAAGGGCGGATCCGCCGTCCTGGTGTTGAGCGACAGAGGCGTGAACGAGATGCAGGCTCCGATACCGAGCCTGCTGGCCACGGCGAGCGTCCACCACCACCTGGTGCGGGCCGGCATTAGGACGGCGACCACGCTCGTGGTGGAGACCGCCGAGGCGCGGGAGGTCCACCACTTCGCCCTCCTCGTCGGCTACGGCGCGACCGCCGTCAACCCGTACCTCGCCTTCGCGACCATAGAGGACCTCGCCGGCTCGCACCTCCTCGAAGGCGTCGACCCCGATGAGGCGGCGAAGAACTACGTCAAGGCCATAGGCAAGGGCCTTCTCAAGGTGATCTCCAAGATGGGCATCTCCACGCTCTTCTCGTACTGCGGAGCCCAGATCTTCGAGGCCGTGGGCCTAAACCAGGCGCTCATAGACAGGTGCTTTACGGGCACCGCTTCGCGCGTGGGCGGCGTCGGGATGGATGCTCTGGCGCGCGAGACCATCGAGCGCCACAGGAGCGCCTTCGCGGCCACGGAGGACAACGCCGAAGAGCTCGAGGTCGGGGGCGAGTACCAGCTCAGGGCGCAGGGCCAGTACCACCAGTGGAACCAGGAGAGCATCCCCCCCCTGCAGCGCGCCGTCAAGACCGGGAACTTCGAGACCTTCAAGGAGTTCACCCGTCACTTCGACGAGAACAGCGAGCGCTTCGCCACGTTGCGTGGCCTCTTCGGGTTCGAGGAGAACCCCATCCCCATAGAGGAGGTCGAGCCGGCCAAGGAGATCGTCAAGCGCTTCACGACCGGGGCCATGTCCCTCGGCTCCATATCGAAAGAGGCGCACGAGACCCTCGCCGTCGCGATGAACCGCATCGGCGGCAAGTCCAACACCGGCGAGGGTGGTGAGGATCCCAAGCGGTTCACACCGGACGAGAACGGCGACAACCGCCGCAGCGCCATAAAGCAGGTCGCGAGCGGGCGTTTCGGCGTTACCACCGAGTACCTGGTCAACGCCGACCAGCTCCAGATCAAGATGGCCCAGGGCTCGAAGCCGGGCGAGGGTGGACAGTTGCCGGGCGGCAAGATCAGCGAGTACATAGCGAAGATAAGGTACTCCACGCCCGGCGTCGGCCTAATCTCGCCGCCGCCCCACCACGACATCTACTCGATAGAGGACCTCGCGCAGCTCATCCACGACCTGAAGAACGCGAACCCAGGGGCAAGGGTCAGCGTGAAGCTCGTCGCCGAGGTCGGGGTCGGGACGGTCGCGGCCGGGGTCGCGAAGGCGAAGGCCGACCACATAACCATCTCAGGCCACGACGGGGGTACGGGGGCCTCCCCGCTCTCCTCCATAAAGCACGCCGGCCTGCCGTGGGAGCTCGGTATCGCCGAGGCCCAGCAGGTGCTCGTCGAGAACGGGCTCAGGGGGCGCGTCATCCTGCAGACCGACGGGCAGCTCAAGACGGGCCGCGACGTCGTCGTGGCCGCGCTTCTGGGGGTCGAGGACTTCGCCTTCTCGACGGCGCCGCTGGTGGCGACGGGTTGCATCATGATGCGCGTCTGCCACCTCAACACCTGTCCCGTCGGCATCGCGACGCAGGACCCCGAGCTCAGGAAACTCTTCACCGGAACGCCGGAGCACGTCGTCAACTACTTCTTCTTTGTCGCCGAAGAGGTGCGCGAATACATGGCGAGCATGGGCTTCAGGAGCTTCGAGGAGATGATCGGACGCGCCGACAAGCTCAGGATGCGGGAGGCCATCGAGCATTGGAAGGCCGGCGGCGTGGACCTCTCCGCGATCCTCCACCGGGTCGAGACCCCCGAAGGGGAGGCGATACACCACTCCGAGGCCCAGGACCACGGCCTCGAGAAATCGCTCGATAACGAGTTGATCGAGAAGAGCATGCCAGCCCTCGAAAACGGCGAAGGGGTCCACTTCGAGCAACCCATACTGAATACCAACCGCACGGTCGGCGGGATGCTCTCGGGCGAGGTCGCGAGGCGCTACGGTAACGAGGGCCTCGCAGACGGCATGGTCCGCATAGACTTCCAGGGGGTCGCGGGACAGTCATTCGGCGCGTGGCTCGCGCGCGGCCTGACCTTCACCCTGGAAGGCACGACCAACGACTACGTAGGCAAGGGTCTCTCGGGCGGCCGTCTGGCTGTCTTTCCCTACCGGTTCGCGGGCTACAGCGCGGCCAGGAACGTCGTCGTCGGTAACGTCGCGCTTTACGGCGCGACCGCGGGCGAGGCGTACTTTAGGGGCTTCTCTGGTGAGCGTTTCGCCGTTAGGAACTCGGGAGCGCACGCCGTCGTCGAGGGCGTCGGCGACCACGGCTGCGAGTACATGACCGGCGGGGTCGTCGTTGTGCTCGGCGAGACGGGGCGCAACTTCGCCGCCGGGATGAGCGGAGGCGTCGCGTTCGTCCTCGACGAGGCCGGACGCTTCGAGACCCTCTGCAACATGGACATGGTCGGTCTGGAACCCGTAGAGAGCGAAGAGAATATCGAGCTGCTGCGCGGCATGGTCGAGCGTCACCTGGAGTGGACCGGGAGCGAACGGGCGCGACGTGTGCTCGACGAATGGGATGAGGTCCTGCCCCGCTTCATCAAGGTCATGCCGCACGATCTTAGGCGTATTTTGGGGGAACGGCAGAAGGCGGAGCTTGAGGTGGCGAGCTAGTGGGGGACCCGAGGGGCTTTCTCAAGATCGGACGCAAGCCCACCCCGAAGCGGACCGTCGAGGAGCGCGTCCAAGACTACCGCTACGTCTACGAGCCGATGCCGGACGACGAGCTCAAGGGCCAGGCCTCGCGCTGCATGGATTGCGGCGTGCCCTTCTGCAACACGGGCTGCCCCCTTGGGAACCTGATCCCCGACTGGAACGACTTCGTCTACCGGGAGCACTGGAAGCAGGCCATCGACCGCCTGCACCAGACCAACAACTTTCCCGAGTTCACGGGCATGCTCTGCCCCGCCCCGTGCGAGGCCGCCTGCGTCCTCGCCATCAACGACAAGCCTGTCACCATCAAAGAGATAGAACTTTCGATCATCAACCGGGCCTTCGATGAAGGTTGGGTGGTCGCCAGGCCAACGCCGCCGCAGATGCGCACGGGCAAGAAGGTCGCCATCGTCGGGAGCGGGCCCGCCGGGCTCGCGGCGGCGCAGCAGCTCAACTGGGCCGGGCACACGGCTGTCGTTTTCGAGAAGGACGATAGGATCGGTGGCCTTCTCCGCTACGGCATCCCGGACTACAAGATCGAAAAGTGGGTCGTCGACAGGCGCATAGCCATCATGGAAGAGGAAGGCGTCGAGTTCCGCACGAACGCCCACGTCGGCGAAGACCCGACCACGGAGGAGCTGAAGCGCGAGTTCGACGCCGTCGTCCTTGCCGTCGGCGCCCTGCAGGGGCGCGACCTCGACGTGCCCGGCCGCGAGCTCGGCGGTATCCACCTCGCGATGGACTACCTCGTGCAGCAGAACAGGAGGGTGGCCGGCCTCCCGACAAACGCGGAGGTCGAGATCTGCGCCGCCGGCAAGAACGCCGTCATCCTCGGCGGCGGCGACACGAGCGCCGACTGCCTCGGCAACTCCCACCGCGAGGGCTGCGCCTCGGTCAAAGTCCTCACCCACGGCCCGAAGCCGCCTGAGAATCCCGACCACCTAACCTGGCCGGACTGGCCTTTCATCTTGCACACCCACCCCGCCCACGAGGAGGGCGGCGAACGCTGCTTCTCCGTCGCCGTCAAAGGCTTCTCGGGTTCCAACGGTCACGTAGAAAAGATGCACGCCGTCGAAACCGAGCGCACACCCGAGGGCAAGACCGTCCCCAAAGAAGGAACGGACTTCGAGATAGAGACGGACCTGGTCCTCCTCGCCATAGGCTTCACCGGTCCCGTCCAGGACCGCTTCATGCATGAGATGGACCTCGGCTACAACGACCGCGGGGCCATCTACACCGAGAACGGCTTCGGCACCAAAGAGTCCGGCTTCTTCGTTGCCGGCGACGCCAAACGCGGTGCCTCCCTCATAGTGTGGGCCATCGCAGAAGGCCGCAAGGCGGCCAGGCAGGCCGATGAATTCTTGATGGGTCGCAGCCTGTTGCCTAGATGATGAGCATCAGGCATCAGGTCTCAGGCAACAGGAAAATCTAAAACCTGAAGCCTGAAACCTTCTTCGGTACTCGTTAGAAACGGACATCTGCCGTATAACCAAAGTGGACTTTGACGGTCGACGGGAGGTGGCAAGGATCGAGTTGCTCGGTAGGCGCGATCTCAACCGCTCTCTGCTAGAGCGGCAGTTGCTGCTACGCCGCCACGAGATGGCTGCCTTCGATGCCATCGAGCATCTCGTCGGCCTGCAAGCCCAGTCCCCCGAGCCACCCTACGTCGGCCTGTGGACGCGGCTTGCGCGCTTCCGTCCCGACGAGTTGTCGCGGATGATCCTCGAGCGGCGGGTGGTACGTGTTGCGCTCATGCGCAACACTGTGCACCTGGTCACCGCCGACGATGGCCTGAAGCTGCGGCCTCTGACGCAGCCCGCCATCGACCACAACCTCTACACCGGAAGCGCCAACCGTGCGGCCGTCAAGGAGATAGATCCCGAAGAGCTCATCGTGGCCGGCCGCGCGTTGCTCGAGGAACGCCCACTCACCGCCAGGGAGCTCGGCAGCCTCTTACGAGAGCGGTGGCCGGACCAGGACACCGCCGCCCTCGCGCGGGCCATCCGCTATCTGGTGCCGTTGGTCCAGGTTCCGCCCCGCGGCCTCTGGAGAAAAAGTAGTCCTGCCGCCCACACCACGATCGAGGCCTGGCTCGGCCGACGACTCGACCCCGATCCCTCGCCAGATGAGATGGTAGTGCGCTACCTCGGGTCGTTTGGGCCGGCGGGCGTCAAGGACGCGCAGGTCTGGTCCGGCCTGACCCGGCTCGGGGAGGTCTTCGAGCGGCTGCGTCTGCGCCTGCGTACCTTCCGCGATCAGGGCGGCAAGGAGCTGTTCGATCTGCCAGACGCCCCGAGGCCGGACCCCGACACGCCGGCTCCCGCGCGTTTCGTGGCTGCTTTCGACAACCTGATCCTCTCTCACGCCGACCGTACCCGCATTGTCGCCGACGAGCATCGCAAGGCGATCGCCTCCAAGAACGGCATGGTCCCGGCCACCTTCCTCCTGGGCGGCTTCGTCAGCGGGACGTGGAAGGTGGTGCGCGGCCGCAGGGCGGCGACGCTCTCGATCGAGCCGTTCGAGCACCTCCCGAAGCAGGACCGCGAAACTCTAGCCGAAGAGGGAGAGCGACTGCTGCGCTTCGTGATGGACGGCGCGGATACCTTCGAGATTCGGTTCATCGAGCCTTAGAGGATCTCGCCGAGGAGACCGTTCGGGTTCCTCGCACGGTCGGATCAGAAGCTCGTCTCTACGCGCGGCATTGCTACTCGTTAGACTGCGTCAGCTACCGTATAACTAGACGGTTATTGCCGGTCAGGAGGTGGGACCAATAGAGTTTTCGAGGGAAGCGGCGCGCACGTTGTTGCTCGCGGTGCAGGGTCTGGGCACTTCGCCGCGGCGTCGGGCGACCAGGGACGCCGTGCTCGGTGCTATTCGGAGGATGGGGGTGTTGCAGATCGACTCCATCTCCGTCGTCGCGCGCAGCCCTTACCTGGTGCTGTGGAGCAGATTGGGCTCCTACGAACCGCGGTGGCTGGACGAGCTTCTGGCTGAGGGATCTCTCTTCGAGTACTGGTCGCACGCGGCATGCTTTATCCCCATCGAGGACTACGGACTGTACCGGCGGCTCATGCTCGAGAAAACGGAGAAGACGCGGGCCTGGATGGAGGCCCACCCGGACGCGTTGGAGCATGTCATGGGGCGCATTCGGGAGGAAGGGGCCGTGCGCTCGGCCGAGTTTGCTCGCACCGACGGGAAGGCCGGCGGCTGGTGGGAGTGGAAGCCCGAGAAGCGGGCGCTCGAGCACCTGTTCGCCGCCGGTGAGCTGATGATCTCGCACCGCGAGAACTTCAATCGCGTCTACGACCTGCGCGAGCGCGTGCTGGCGAACGCCCTGCCTACCTGGGAAGACGCCCTCGCCCCGACCGAACAGGAGGTCCGGCGGGCGCTTGCCTTGAAGGCTGTGCGCGCCCTCGGCGTCGCCGTGGCCCGCTGGGTCCCCGACTACTTCCGCACGCCGAAAAGAGGAGCCGCAACCCTGCTCGAAGAGCTGGCCGACGAGGGCTCCTTGCTTCAGGCCAGCATCGAGGGCGAGCCCGCCTATGTGCACCCGGACAACGTCGGGGTGGCCGAGGAGGTTTTGTCGTGCGGATTGCGGTCTTCGGTCACGACCCTGTTGTCCCCGTTCGATCCGGTGGTCTGGGACCGGGCGCGGGCCCTAGAGCTCTTCGGCTTCGACTACAAGATCGAGGTCTACACCCCGGCGGCCCGCCGCCGCTATGGCTACTACTCTCTCCCCATACTGCACGAAGGTGCCCTCGTGGGCAGGCTCGACGCGAAGGCCCACCGCAAAGCGGGCCTGTTCGAGGTGAAAGCCGTGCATCTGGAGCACGGCGTGCCGGTGTCCGACGATCTCGTCGCCAGTCTGGCCGGCGCGTTGCGTGAGTGCGCAGCCTGGCACGACACCCCCGAGGTCCAGGTACACCGGTCAGATCCGCCGAAGTTGGTCGGAGTGCTTCGGTTGGCGCTGGATGGTAACGCGGCAACTTCTGTGCCCACCTCCTTGAAGACCACGTAGCCAATACCAAACCCGCGAAATCTACCTCCTGCCGATGGGGTTCGGGGATGGGAACGAGGCGGCCTGTGCGTAGACTCGCTTTACGTTTGATGGCGTAGGCCAGGAAAGGGGACGTATGAGTGGCGAGGTCAACCCTGTCCCGGAGGGGTTTCACACCGTGACGCCGTACATGACCATCAAGGGCGCATCGGAGGCCATCGAGTTCTACAAGGAGGCGTTCGGGGCTACGGAGGTCTTTCGCTGGGCGGACCCTGACGGGCGGGTCCGTCACGCGGAGGTCGTGATCGGCGACTCGCCGATCATGCTCACCGACGAGGCGCCCGACGTCAGCATGCGCGGCCCGAGATCTTCCGGCGGCTCGCCGGTGCACATGTTCCTCTATGTGGAGAACGTAGACGCGGTGTTCGAGCACGCCATCACGGCCGGGGCGACGGAGTTGATGCCGGTTGAGGACAGCGAAGACGGCGACGACCGCGGCGGGGTGACGGACCCCTTCGGGCACGTCTGGTACGTCGCCACGCACGTCGAGAGCATCTCGCGAGGAGCTCCAGAGACGATACGACGCCACGACGAACCAGTGACGCAAGCCCGGCGAGGACCTGGCGGATGCTGTTATCCTTGCGTCTCGTAACCGTCCACGACCCGATCTTATAAGAGGCCTCCGATGACCCGCGAAGAGGCGACGGATCTTATCCTCGAAGCGAAGTGTGGGAAGGGCCTCACGTTCGAGGCCATAGCGCAGAGGGTCGGACGCCACAAGGTCTGGACCACGGCGGCCCTCC
This sequence comes from Actinomycetota bacterium, assembly GCA_046733115.1. GTDB lineage: Bacteria > Actinomycetota > Rubrobacteria > Rubrobacterales > Rubrobacteraceae > Rubrobacter_D. Next base: position 22,411 of record JBKPOM010000079.1, read on the forward strand.
TGGGCCAGCATCCGATGAACGAGGCGGAGGCGCAGACCGTCGTGGACCTGCTCGAACTCGATGACGGGGTGTCCAAAGCGCTGAAAGAGATCCCTATGCGTGGCTCGTTAGATCCCGTTGTCCCGACCGACCCGACGATCTACCGCATACACGAGATCACGTAGGTCTACGGCACCGCCATGAAAGCCCTGATCCACCAGGAGTTCGGCGACGGCATCATGAGCGCCATCAACTTCAACATGGACATCGAACGTATCGAGCACGAAGACGGCGACCGCGTCAGGATCACCTACGAGTGCAAGTTCCTTCCCTACCAGTGGTAATAGCGGTTTTCGGGAAGGTTCAACCTTCCCGAAAACCACGCCGTCAGCCCTCAGCAGTTGGCAATCAGCCAAAACAAGAATTTAACGGCTGATCGATGCGAGAACGATTTCTAGCTTCACGCCACCTTCTCGTGCCAGTCTCTATGTGGTAGTCGTGCATCCAGGCGAGAGACCCGCCGTTGGCGACGCGCTTGAGTATCGTGGGCATCATGAGATCGCGTAGTACCCGGGCCACGGGCCCGACGGCTTTGCTGTTGCTCGTCCTTGCCCCGTGCGCGAGGATGCGTTCCACCCGGGCGCGGCGTAGCCGCTCGTAGGTCATAACGCTTGTGGGGTATCCGGCAGGTCGCGCAGGCCCCTGGCGAGTACGACGGCGTCTTCGATGGCCATGGACGCGCCCTGCCCCGAGGAAGGGGCGGTGGCGTGCGCGGCGTCCCCGACGATGACCATCGGCCCCCTGTGCCACGTCAGGACCGAAGGGAGATCGTAGGTCGCCCAACCGAAGAGTTCCCCGGGGGTGTGGTTGATGATCTCGACGGCCGGCGTGTCGTCCTCCGCGAGGAGGTCCGTCAACATTTTTCTCCACCGTTCAGTGCTTACAGCGGCGAGCTCGGCCCTGCTCGGCTCGTCGGGGCGGGGAGGGTTGGCGAACCGCCACACCTCGCCGGAGGGATGGACCGCGTAGCCGAAGAACACCCGCTTCCCGAAGACCATGCGGAACGTGCCGGGCTCGCCAGGGACGCGCACGTTGTGGGCGAACCCGCCGATGTTGAGCACAGGGACGTAACGGGCTCCGGACGCGGACGGGTCGATGATGCGTCTGGTGCGGGAGTGTATGCCGTCGGCCCCGACAAGGAGGTCTCCTTCGGCCTCCGTCCCGTCCTCGAATCGCGCCGCGACGCCGCCGTCGGGCGTGATCCCGGCGTCCACGAACCTCTTGCCGTACTCGACACGGACGCCGCGCCGGACCGCCTCGTCGCGCAGCGCCCGGTAGAGGTCGGACCGCTTGAGGGTCTGGCTGACGGTGCCGTCGGGCAGCGTCCCGCCGTTGGGGACGCTGCCGAGGTGCTTGCCGGTGCCGCTCTGGATCTCCATGCGCGGCGTAGGGAAGCCCTTTTCCAACACGAGGTGGTGGGCGTCGATAGTGCGCAGGGCGTCCAGGCCGTTGCTGGCGAAGGTAAGGAAAGCGCCGGCGTCGTCCGCGCCGCCCGCGTACGCCTCGTAGACGACCGAATCGAGGCCGGCGCGTTGCAACGCCATCGCGGCTATCGGTCCGGCTATGCCACCGCCGATGATCAAGGCCTTCTTCGCGCGTGTCATGCGCCCTTCTTTCCTGGCGCGAAGATCCGCCAGAGTTTGTCGGTGATGGACCAGATCAAGAACGCAGCTGGGTTGCTGCCGATGGGACGAACACGACTGTTGTGGAACGTGGCAAAGCGCCATCCGCCGCCGTCACGCACGGCGACGAGCGTCTGGATGGAGTCGCGCTCCGGCGAGGGCACGCTCTTACCGCGCATGATCGTGCTGCCGGTCGCGTGAACGAGGGCCACGTCGGAACCTAGAAATGTCACGCTCAGGATGCGGCCCGTGAGCCGCGTGCCTTTGAGCCATTTGTCGAAGAGTTGCTGGTGCGAGGCAGCGATCTCCCGCCGTCCTCTGGTGCGTGTCCCGTCGAAGGCGACGTAGTCGGCGTCCTCGGTGAAACGGGAGCCGTAAGCCTCGCCGTCTCCCCTGCCCCAGTCCTCGAGCAAGTCGTCGAAGAGGGCGAGTATTTGCGCCTCGTCGGTCTGGTGGGTGGTGATTTCGCGTTTCATCAAGCCGAAAAGTCCTTTACGTTCGTGGCCGGCGACGCTGGCGCGCCAGCCATTCCGACCGCGGAGCTTCGACCTGCTATCCTTGGGGTTGCGTGTCCTGGGTAACTGGTCTCGCCCTGCGCGGTCCTACTACTCGGGATTCCGACCCCCGTCGCGTGGTGTTGCAGCACCTGCCGGGGGTCTTCTCGTTCAGATCATGTACCAGCCTCCTCCACCCGGAATACGGGGCACCGGGGTGCTAGCGCCTCGAACTCTTCCTGGGTCCCTTCGATGCCGTAGAGTTGCCGGAAGTATCGGACCCCGTGCGGCACCTTGTGCGGGAACTCCCGCAAGACGGGACCGCGCTCCCGGGGCGGCAACTCGATTAGGCTTACACACGCTTGCTCGCGACCACGCGCCAGTATCCCCCACCCCGCGCTCCGCGCGTTCTTTACCCAATCCGCCCCTTCGAAGCCGGCGATGACGTAGCGTTTCCCGCCGGTCGCGAGCGGTGAAACGGGGGTCGTGCGTAGCTCGCAGCTCTTGCGGCCGGGCACCGAGAGCAGCCGCATGGTTCCGATCACCACCCCACGGCGCTGCAAGGCCACGATCACGGGATTAGCGAACTTGAGCCACCTGGGTAATCTAGCTTCCTCAATCATCTTACTCTCCTCTACTCTCGCTCCGAATGGAGGGAGCGCCACTCCGACAGATCACCCAGCGCTCCGGCCTCGATCTCATCTACTATCTTGCGTACCCATCCCAACTCCGACTCCCGCAACATCAACTCGTGCTCCGACTCGACGAGGAAAAGACGGGGCAGATCGTACTTCTCCATAGCAGCGTCCAGCCGAGACCTCATCTCCGTAGTCTCCTTTTCCAAACGCCGCACACGCTCTTCGAGAAGCTCAGCGGCCTCCTCAGGGGGAAGCCCGGGCAAGAACGAGAGCCCGGCCGCGAACTGCGTGTACTCCTTGACCGGCTCCCTCAAGAGCTCACGCAACCAGGTAAGGAACTCCTCACGCCCCGCGCCGGTGATCTCATAGATCGTCCGCTCCGGTCGCCGCCCCTCACGCATCGTCTCCCTTGCCGCGATGAGTCCCTCCCGCTCAAGCGTCCCAACCACCGAGTACAGCGAGCTGTACCTGAGCCGCACCGACTCGTGCTTGCCCCGCTCCCGCATCAAAGAAACCATCTCGTAAGGGTGCATCGGCCGCTCGTACAGAAGCGCCATCACCGCCAAAGCCAGCGGGTTGGATACCTTCCTCTTCGACGCCACCGAAGCTCCTTTAGTCGAAATCGTTTAGTCGAAATCGTTTAGTCGAAAATGACTATATAAGTATGGTGATCGCGTGTCAAGTGTTGGATAGAAGGTTTCGGGCATTAGACTTCGGGTTTCAGCATTTCAGTCGGCCATACCGAATCCGTTCGAAGGGCAGCGCATTCGGGTCCTGCGGCCACTCTGGGCCCCACAACACATCTCATTGCCGCGAAAGCGGGAATCCAGAAGCAGTGATAGTCGTCTCGTCAGCGGTGCCGGACTCCGTCGTGCGGTTGGCATCCACCCAGACTTGGTACCAGTAGTTCGGATTCTCGGCCCATCTGTCTTCCTGAAATTTGATGCCTGATGCCTATTTCCTGGCTAGCACGATGAGGTGGTCGCTTGCCGAAGTGAACGGCTTTCCCTCGAAGCCGCCGTAGACGGCCTCTACCTCGAAGCCCGCGAGCCGTAACATCAGGATCAACTCGTCGCGGGTGGTGATCCTTATCGTCAGGTCGTGGGCCCTGCAGGTTTCGAGCGTGCCCGAATCGTCGTACCTTTCGTAGAACAGCCGCATGTGCATGAGCTGTGTGGCCGGGTCGTAGGTGGAGACGGAGAAGCGGTCGAGCCGGCCATCGGGGAGAACGCGGGTAAAGTCGTGGCGCAGTTCCGGGCCGCCGGCCAGCTCATCGGGCGAGAACGCGGAGACCTCTATGCCGAGCAGGCTGACCTGTACCAGATGTTCGCGCGCGTTGCGCAGGAACGCCAGCGCGTCGTCCACGTCCCTCAGACAGAGGAACGAGTTGAAGGCGCAGACGGCGAGCCCGTAGCGTCGTCCCGGATCTACACTACGCATGTCTCCTACGATCCACTCGACCGATCGCCCCTTTTTTCTCCCTCTCTCGACCATCTCCCCAGAGAGCTCGACGGCGGTAACGTCGTGGCCGGCAGCGGCGAGCCGGGCTGCGAGGCGACCCGTGCCGGCGCCCCACTCGACGACGGGTCCGGCCTCGCGCGTCGCGAGGGCGAGCCAGAACGGGAGATCGTAGTCGTGCGTGTATTCGAGATCGTAGAGGTCGGATAAGTAATCGTACTCTTGAATTCGGAATTCGGGGTTGTTCATCACCTAGCCCTCTCCAACCCGGGAGTTACACTTCGCCATTCTTTCATAATTCACAATTCCTAACTCCGAATTCCGTTATTGTCGGTGTGAATCGTTCGGCCCTCTCCGGCGTATAATCAGGTGGGATAACGCCGAATCGTGGAGGTTTGTGGTATGGGCATCGTCTTGACCATCGTTCTCGTTGTGATCGTGGTGGTGCTGGTGATCTACGCGATCTCCACCTACAACGGGCTGGTGCGGCGGCGTAACGAGGTCGAGGAGTCTTACAGGCAGATAGACGTGCAGCTCAAGCGCCGCTACGACTTGATCCCCAACCTCCTCGAAGGCGTGAAGAAGTATTTCCGCCAGGAGCAGGACGTGCTGACGCAGATCACGCAGGCCCGCTCCCAGGCCATGCAACCCCAGTCGCCGGGACAGCAGGCCCAGTCCGAGGCCCGGCTTTCGGGAGCCATCGGTAACCTGTTCGCGGTGGCCGAGAACTATCCAGAGCTTCGCTCGAACACGGTTTTGATCGACTTCCAGGAGGAGCTCTCCTCGACGGAGAACAAGATCTCCTTCGCCAGGCAACACTACAACGACTCGGTCCAGTCCTACAACACGAAGATTCAAAGCTTCCCGGCCGTCATCTTTTCCCGTCCCATGGGCTTCACGGAGAGGGAGTACTTCGAGGCCCAGGGCCCCGAGCGGGAGTCCGTGACGGTCTCCTACGACTAGGCAGATGGATCAGAGGGACCTAGGCACCTTCAGGGAGCGTATCGCCCGCAACAGGCGAAACAGCCTGCTGCTCATCGCCGCCTTCCTCGCGTTCATCACCGCCTTCGGCTATATCATAGGGTGGGCCTGGCTCGGGGATCCGCTCCGCGCCCTCGCCGGCCTCGCCTTCGCCCTGGTAGTGGGTGTGGTCGCCGGCCTCATCAGCTACTACGGTGGCGACAAGATGGTGCTCGCCGCGTCGAGGGCGAGGGAGATCACACACGACGACGCCCCCGTGCTCTTCAACGTTGTCGAAGAGATGTCGATAGCCGCGGGTCTCCCGATGCCGAAAATCTACATCGTCGACGACTCCGCCCCGAACGCCTTCGCCACGGGTCGCAGTCCAGAGCACGCTACGGTCGCCGTCACCAGCGGCCTCCTCGAAAAGCTCAACCGCGACGAGCTCCAGGGCGTCATAGCGCACGAGATGTCCCACGTCGCCAATTTCGACATCCGCTACTCGATGCTCGTCGGCATCCTGGTCGGGACAACGGTCCTGATCTCCGACTTCTTCCTGCGTGGCCTGTGGTTCGGCGGCGGCAGGGGAGGTGGGCGCCGTGGCGGGGATGGCGGCGGGCAGTTGCAGCTCATCATGATGCTCATCGCCATCGTCCTCGCCATCCTCGCCCCGCTTTTCGCCCGACTCTTGCAGCTCTCCATAAGCCGTCAGCGCGAGTTCCTCGCCGACGCTACGGCCATCAGGCTTACCCGCAACCCCAAGGGGCTTGCGGGTGCGTTGCAGAAGATCAGTGGCGACAGGGAGGTCCTGGAGGTCGCCAACCGCGCGACCGCCCACCTCTACATAGTCAACCCCATCAAGAAGTTCGAGAAGCGTTCCAAGGGCCTCTTCTCCACCCACCCGCCCATAGAGGAGAGGATCCAGATACTCCGCGCCCTCGAGGCAGGCGGCGTCGCCGAAACAACAGGGCGAACCTCGACGGAGACCCCATAAAGCGTTACAATCTCCGCCGTTACATTGCCGGATGGTGTAACGGCAGCACGAGTGACTCTGAATCACTTAGTCCTGGTTCGAATCCAGGTCCGGCAGCTTCCTAAATCTCCGGCAAACCCGGTGGCTACGCGTAGAGATCCGGTGCCTCCACCGGGTCTCTTGACACCAACGCGACACTAACCCGTCAGATCAGGACGTTGTCCATGGCATCGACAGCCTTCTCTTGCATGTCGGGGAGTACGTGGCTAGGTGCCATCTCTTTCACCCCTGACCCCTACGGACTCCTTCCCCCGCATCCCCTTGTCCGGGGCGTTCGGAAAGAATACCTGGCCCACGACTCCTCTCTTGGGTTACAGTGTCCTCGGAACGATCGTCTTCCGAATGGGAGCGTAGGGACGGATGCTGCGGATCGCGATCATCGGCGGCACGGGGCACGTGGGCACCTACCTCGTGCCCCGCCTGGTGCGCGGCGGCCACGAGGTCATCTCCATCAGCCGGGGCCAGAGGAGGCCCTATCGCGAAGACCCCGCGTGGGGGTCGGTGCGGCATGTGAGGTTGGATCGCGCCGCCGAGGAGGCGGCCGGGGACTTCGCGGAGAGGGTGCGCTCTCTGCGACCGGACGTGGTCATAGATATGATCTGCTTCGAACCGGAGAGCGCCCGCCAGCTGGTCGAGGCCCTGAGGGGGCGCGTGCAACACCTCTTGCACTGCGGCACCATCTGGGTGCACGGCCACAGCACCCGGGTCCCGACGACGGAAGAGCAGCCACGCTATCCCTTCGGGGAATACGGCACCCGAAAGGCCAAGATCGAGGACTACCTGCTCGACGAATCCCGCCGCCACGGCTTTCCGGCGACGGTGCTACACCCGGGCCATATCGTGGGGCCCGGCTGGGTCCCCGTCAACCCGGCCGGCAACTTCGACCCGGACGTGTTCGGACGACTGGCCCGCGGGGAGGAACTCGCCTTACCGAACCTGGGGATGGAGACGGTCCATCACGTCCATGCCGACGACGTGGCGCAGGCCTTCGAGCGGGCGCTCTCCAACTGGAACGCAGCGGTAGGGGAGAGCTTCCACGTGGTCTCGCCGGCGGCGTTGACGCTTAGAGGCTACGCGGAGGCGGTGGCCGGTAAGTTCGGGAGGGCTGCCAGCCTGAGGTTCGTCCCGTGGGAAGAGTGGCGTAAGGGCGTCTCCGAGCAGGATGCTGCTCCGACATGGGACCACATCGCGCACAGTCCCAACTGCAGCATAGACAAAGCGAGCCGCTCGCTTGGGTATCGGCCCCGCTACGGTTCCCTTCAGGCGGTCTGGGAAGCCCTCGATTGGCTCGCTGAGCACCAACCGATCGGCGCGGAGTAGCACGGAAGCCCGTGGTCGAGGTCGGTCACGGTAGGACTTCGACGGCTCTCTCGGGGGCGGTCCCGAAGAGGTAGGGGGTGCATTTGTCTCCGCCACAACTCACTCCCTTAAGGCGGTGGAATGAGTCGGATGCGCCGGTGCACGTGGAAGGAGCTGTTTCAAGGGCTCCCAAAGTTAGTAGCCAGCCGTCTCCCTCTTTGAAACATCTTCGCTCGTTTAACGAACTTTCCAGTGGCTTAGAATGCCCCGGGAGCTACGGTTTGGGCATGCGTTCCTAATGATTCGCTCCCGGATCGCGCACGTCACGGCGAAGGACATCGGCGCACGCCGCCTACATGTTGACATTGTACGTCCAGGGTTGTCCGATGTTCGATCCGAATCTGTCGTGGAGGGATAATCGTCGGGGTTATTCGCGGCAACTCACGGACAAATATGTCTACACCCATCAGCGCGAGGCCAATTAGGAGGAGGACACAAGAGTGCGTAGGAGGTGACGGAACATCGGACTACGAAACACAGCAGGCGTCCACCACGTTGCGTCCAGGCTTTTCTACGAGGGCTTCTGCGCCGCCGTGGCCCAACGCCCCGGCACGACCGGGGCCGACGCCCTGGCGGGTCTGTCCGGCGCCCCGTCCACCGCGGCACTTTCGGTGAGGCCTACAGTGTGCCCGCCCGGGTTCGGGGGCGGGGAAGATAGCTGAGAGTGGCAGGTGGGCAAGGGGGCCGCGCTTGCCGACCACCTCTGCACGTTCGTCGCCCTTGTGGACTTCGGCGGCGAGGGCCAACCCGGCGTGTGGGTGATCCCCTCCACCACGATGCGCCAGCACTTCGCCACCCTGGAGGAACCCAAACCTTACCGCTGCCGCGCTTCGGCGGAGGAGCTAACCCCTTACGAGGAGGACTGGGACGCAGTCGAAGACTACCTGCTCGGCGTATGTCCCCACCAGACGGGGTGGTTCGACAGGGAGGAGATCGAGGAACGCTACGGCGAGGAGTTCGTGGAGGCGCTGGACGCCGAGGCCTCGCGCCTCTTGGAGGCTCAGGGCATGACCGTTCGCCGGATGGCCGACGAGCGCTTCCCCGCGGAGGAGCTGGCAGAGGCGCCTGCCCTGCTACGGGTCCTATTCAGTCGCTGGATGGCGTCGGAGCGGGAGCTGAGGGAGAAGGGGAGCGGAAGGGCTTGAGCATGCCGCGGCAAGGCGCCAACGAGACCGCCGCGGGTTCATCCTTCGCCGTCGGAGCAGTCCCCGCAACGCTCCAGCTCCGAGGGCAACCCGGCCAGCATGAGACCGAGGCCTTTTGCCAGCTTGTTCGCGATCACCAGGGTGACATACTCGGCGTCGGTTGCCGATCCTACCGAGACGCTACCGCCCTGAGCCACGTTCGCTATCGAGCGCGGACATTTGCGCCTCGGCATATCTTGCGCCGGCGACCTCTTCGGCTGGCACCGCCAGCTCGATGCGCGCCAGCTCCTCTTCGGTCAGGGCGAGATCGAGCGCGGACAGCGCCTCTCGCAACCGTTGCCTGCTTCGCGCGCCGATGAGCGGAATGACGTCGCCTCCGCGGGAGAGCACCCAGGCTATAGCCAGCTGCGCCGTCGTCGCGCCCTTCTCTTCGGCGATCGCTTCCAGCGCCCGCACCAACTTCCGGTTGCGAACCAGGTTCTCCCCCTGAAAACGGGGGAAACGGGCGCGGCCGTCACCTGGCCCGGGCGGTTGGGTGCTCGTAGAGCCGAGCAGCCCCCGAGATAATATGCCGTAGGCGGTTACGCCGATTCCCAGCTCGCGCACGGTCGGCAAGATCTCGGCTTCGATCGTCCGGCTCATCAGAGAGTACTCCATCTGCACAGCGGTGATGGGGTGTACCTCGTGGGCGCGCTGGATTTTGTCTGCGCCCATCTCGGAGAGGCCGATGTGGCGCACGTAGCCCTCCTGCACGAGTTCGGAGATCGCGCCCACGGTCTCCTCTATGGGAACGTCAGGATCGAGCCGAGCGGGCTGGTACAGATCGACGTGGTCGGTGCCAAGTCGTATGAGCGTGTAGGCGAGGGATGTTTTCACCGCCGCGGGCCGTGCATCATAACCTACAAATGTTCCCTGCGGATCGCGCTGCGCGCCGAACTTCACTTGGATGTACGCGTCGTCCCGCTCCCGAGCTCGCAGCGCTTTCCTGATGAGCAGCTCATTGTGGCCCATGCCGTAGAAATCTCCGGTATCTAGCAGCGTGATCCCGGAGTCCAGTGCCGCGTGTATCGTCGCGATGCTCTCCGCCTCGTCCGCCGGGCCGTAGAAGTCCGACATGCCCATACAGCCAAGCCCGATCCTCGATACGACCGGACCGTTGGTCCCCAGCTCGTGGCTATCCATCGTCGCCTCCTTTTATGTACCAACAATCCCGCACGAAGACAGGCCCTCGCGCTCCCTCGTGGGCGATGTTGCCACACAAGAACCAGGTGACCTTTTCACCCGGTGCCGTCATCAGAAACCTCCTCGATGACCCGGCGTAGCTGACCGTTGGCGTCTTCGCCCACCACGCCGCCGTGGTAGCAGACGATGGTTCTTACGTCCAGTTCCGCCAGCCTCCTTACGGATCGCGCGGCTTCTCGCACGTCCAGGGTGAACGGCGGGTTCGGGCCGTTCAGATATCCATCCTCCGCCGTAAGCGCGTCCCCCGCCACCAAGACCTTCGGCTGCTCCAGGTAGAGGCTCAGGTGGCCCGGCGTGTGTCCCGGCGTGAAGATGACCCGAATCCCGCCCGCAAGGTCGAGTCGGCTTCCGTCCTCCAGGTACTCGTCTACCCCTACGGGTTCGAGGCGCTCCAAGACCTCGCGCATCTGCGGTCTCCGTTCGAGCATCTCAGGCGTGACCTTGAGCGGCCTCAGGTTACCGTCTATGTAGGGGGCATCGGCGGGATGAGCCAACACCCTCGCGCCGCTCTGGCGCACGAGTGCGGCTCCCGAACCGACGTGGTCGAGGTCCTGGTGGGTGAAGATTACGCGCCTCAGGTCCCGCGGCCCTACGCCAGCCTTGCCCAAGGCGGAGGCGATCGCCTCCGCCTGGCCCGGCAAGCCGGCGTCGACCAGCGTAGCGCCTTCCTTCTCGTCGACTACCAAAGTCAGGTTGAGGAACGCGCCAGCCTCCTGCGGACCCCTCTGTATGGGCAGGACGTACACGCCATCGACGATTTGCATGAATCACTCCTCATTAGGACGTTCTTCCGATTGTGGGTACTCGCTATACTACCCCGCCCCGACGATGGTGATCACCTACACAGGGGGCTCGGCCCAGATCCGCAAGACGTCCTTCGTAAGGGAGGGCAACGATCGGCGCCACCGGCGTGGCCGAGGCGAGCATGGTCCGTGATTGTCCTCCCCGATAGGGGGCAAAGGCCTCGAGCGCTGGGCTCTCTCCTGGCGCGCTTTGTCGTGTGCCTACTGCGGGGCGCCGAAGCAACACAATTCGGCGTCGAGTCGATCATTTGGGCCGTCCTGGGAGCGTTCGCGGCTGTGGCGTCTACCGGCTCGGCGCGAGCCTTCGACCAAGATAGTAGGAAGCGCCAGAATTGTTAGCCGGCTAAGTAAATTGGCGGGGATCGGTGGCGCCGGTATCTGGAGAGCAATAGACTGTGGTGGGGTCTTCTGCGTACGAGAGCAGGCCGCGTCTGGGAGGTACTGCTGCCGAAGAGGAGCATAGTAGTCTTCTTGGAAGCGTCTGCCGGGCGCGTGCTTAGCGTGCAAAAGCCTTTGCTGACCGGTTCGCGACGTTGTTCGTCCGCGATAACCGGGAAAGGACCGGCCCGCGGCCCAATACAACGGGCCACGACGCGTTCGTATGAAAGCAGCGGGCGCGGAACGGGAAGCTGCGCATCTGCCGCTCCGAGGCGTGCGGGTACTCACGCTAGCCGTGAACCTGCCTGGTTCCGCGGCGGCGTGCAGGCTGTGCGATATGGGGCGTCGGTCGTCAAGGTCGAGCCGCCTGGCGGGGACCCGCTGGCCCGGATGTGCCCCGGCTACTACGAGGTCCTGAGCATCGGGCAGGAGGTGGTGCGACTCGACCTCAAAGACAGACAGGACCGTGCTTCCCTGGACGATTGGCTGGAGACGATGGATCTGCTGTTGACGGCGAGCCGGCCCGCGGCGCTGGGACGGCTCGGGCTTTCGTGGCCCGAGCTGTGTGCCCGTTTCCCGCGCCTGTGCAAGGTCGCCGTCGTCGGGCATCCGCCCCCTGACGAGGATACGCCGGGCCACGATCTCACCTACCAGGCGCTTCGGGACGCTGTCGCCGCCCGGGATGCCGCCCGTCCTGGTGGCAGACCTGGCGGAGACCGAGCGGACCGTGAGCGCCGCCCTCTCCCTCCTCTTCGTCAGGGAACGCGGGCGGGGCGCCGGGTACGAGCAGGTGGCCCTCTCGGAGGAGGCCAGGTCTTTCGCCGGGCCACTGCGGTGGGCCTCACGGCGCCCGGCGGCGTCCTCGGTGGCGGCTTTCCAGGCTACGGGTTGTACCGCGCGCGTGAGGGCCACGTGGCGCTGGCCGCGCTGGAGGGGCACTTCTGGGAGCGGTTGTTACGGGAGCTAGGGGTCAAAGGCGAGCGCCGGGACCTGGAACGCATCTTTCAAACCAGGACCGCCGAACAGTGGGAGGAGTGGGCAACGGAACGTGACCTCCCGCTCGCCGCAGTGAGGAACCCGGAGCACGATGAGCAAAACGAAGCGGACGAAACCGTGTCCGCATCGTAGAGAAGGGGACCTTCTACGAGAGGAGAGGGCAGAACATGGCTGAGATGAGAGAGCCCGTAATCCTCGAGGCCGTACGCACCCCGTTCGCCAAGGCCGGCGGGGCCTTCCGCGGCGTGCGTCCCGACAGGCTTCTGGCCCGTACCCTCGACGGGCTTCTGGAACGTACGGGGCTGGATGCGGAGAAAGTAGAGGACGTCATAAACGGCACCGTCACCCAGGCCGGCGAGCAGGGGGCGAACATCGGGAGGCTCGGCGTGATGCTCGCGGGCTTCCCCGTGACGGTGCCGGCGGTCAGCCTCAATCGCATGTGCGGCTCCAGCCAGCAGGCCGCCCACTTCGCCTCGCAGGCTATCGCCGCCGGGGACATCGGCTACGCCATCGCCTCGGGTGCGGAGAGCATGACGCGGGCGCCCATGTTCAGCGACACGGGCGACGGCACGTCGGGCTTCGAGGTGAACCCGGATCTCCTGGAAAAACAGGACCTCATACACCAGGGCGAAAGTGCCGAACGTATTGCGGAAAAGTGGAAGATACCGCGCGAGGACCTCGACGCTTTCGCCACAGAGAGCCACAGGCGGGCGAGCGTGGCGGCCCGTGAAGGCAAGAACAAGGAGATCCTACCCACCACAGGTCTCGACGCCGAGGACAACGAGATAGAGCTCACGACGGACGAGGGCATCCGCCACAACATAGATCCGGAGAAGATGGCGAGCCTCAAGACCGTCTTCAGGCCCGAGGGAGAGGGGGTCGTAACGGCCGGCAACTCCTCCCAGCGCACCGACGGGGCCTCTGCCGTGCTCGTCGGGGACCGCGAGAGGGCGGAGGCCGACGGATTCAAGCCGAGGGCGCGTTTTCTGGCCCGCGTCGCCATAGGCGAGGACCCGGTAATGCAGCTCACCGGCGTCATCCCAGCCACGCGCCTGGTGCTAAAGAAGGCCGGGCTTGGCATCGACGATCTGGATTGGATCGAGATAAACGAGGCCTTCGCCTCGGTCGTCCTTGCCTGGGCAGACGAGCTCGAACCCGACATGGAGCGAGTAAATTCCTGGGGCGGGGCCATAGCCCACGGCCACCCCCTGGGCGCCACCGGCGCCGGCCTCATGGCGAAGATGCTCGCCGGCCTCGAAGCCACCGACGGCCAGTTCGGCCTCCAGGCCATGTGCATCGGCCACGGTATGTCGACAGCGACGATCCTGGAGCGTATCTAGATGGATACTCAAGAGATAGACCGGATGATAAAACACGCCTGCCGCAACACCATCGGCGATGCCGTTAGGCGCTCCGCGGCCCGCAATCCGGAGAAGGACGCGCTTATCTTCGGTGGATGGCGCTGGAGCTACGCCGAGCTTGACGCCGGGGCGAACCGGGTCGCGGACGCACTGTTGGCGCGGGGACTCGAAAAGGGTGGTAGGGTGGCCGCCTATGGCATAAACTCCGACGCCTACGTTCTGCTGTGGCTGGGATGCGTGAGAGCGGGGCTCGTTCACGTACCCCCGTAAACTTCCACCTGGCCGGCGACGAGTTGCACTACATCGTGAACCAGTCGGGCGTGTCCTTGCTTTCTCGACCTTCGTGGTATACAATCGTAACACTTTCTACAAAATGCTAGGAACAGAAATCTAGGCTGGTATTGGTGAAACGGCCAGGGCCGAACGTAGGAACGAAAATGGAGACTCGGACCTACACGACCGAGGAAGCGGCCAAGAAGGCGGCGGCGAGGGCCTATAGGCCTGCCATCGTACGCTTGCCGAACGGGCGCTATGCCTGTTTGCAGGCGGGAGAGGGAGATGTCCTTCCGCGGGATGCGCGCGGTTAGTCGCTGGGGCACTGACCGGTGGCGTGCGTATAACTAGTAGGAGATCCCGTGTTCGTAGGATCTTAGGAGGAAGGTTCTCTTGACCCAGGCGACGACCAAGCCGGTACCTTGCCAGGTGCGAAGCAAAACGCAGTGCCCATGCCTCCATCGGGCGGTAGTGGAGATACGGGGTATACCCTTGTGTGAAGCGTGCGCCCGCGAGCAGGAGGCGTACTTCGCGATCGGCGAGCTCACGCAAGAGCCGCAGCTCCTCCGCGGCGAGTCGCTCGGCAATACGCTTGATGAAACGCTCGACGGGATGCGCCGACACCGCGCGGATAGCCTTGCCACGGCGAAGCGTCGCGATCTCCTATATGTAGAGAAAACCGAGTGTCTGGCGCTCACGAAAAGCTAGGTTTCTGGATCTGAGGATAGGGGGCGGAATAGGATGGGGCACATGAGCGAAGACGCACGGGCACTGATCCGTGCCGCCAAAGAGGTACACACCGAACGCCACGGGCCACAGACTTTCCTACCCGGAAGCCGTCTTTCCTTTCTGGAAGCGGCTAAACGCACCGGCATCAGGTCGGACCGACAGTGCTACTACGATGCCATAGACGATCTTGAGTACGAGGGGGCCATAGAATGGGACCCGAGTGCGCGATACGCTAGGGGGAACAAACACTACCTCATCACCCAGCGTGGCCTGAATGACCTAGGTGGTGCCTGAATAGTAGCCATCCAAGATAGTCAGCAGAGATTGTTTGAGGGTTAGAGAGAAGGGGTGCGCGTGTTGGAGCGAGATCGTGATAGAGGTGCCGAGCGGATCCGGTGGAGGGGACGCTCGCGCAGCATGAGCCGAGCTTCGCGGAACATGGGCGAACGCCTGCGCACGATGAACGATCAGGCGAGCCTGCTGGACAAGCGGCTAAGTCGACACGCAGAGGAAAGCAT
>JBKPOM010000080.1:0-6696 GCA_046733115.1 Actinomycetota bacterium
GGAGGACCTCGAAGAGCTCCCCTTTGCCCCCCTCCGAGATCGCTGCGACCACATGGAGATCATGACCGAACTCTCCGTGAGTCGCTCCGCCATGTGCCGTGCTATCGCCCGGATCGGCCCCACCAGGAAAAAGGGGGACGAGTAGCCACCGAGCGCGACGAGTTCTTAAGGGCGGCCTGGAGGGTGACGGTGTCCGAGGAGATCGATCCCAAGAGACTGGTTCGGAGCACACCGACCAAAGAGGGTAAGGAAGCTCATCGAGCAGAGGGCTGCGAGCTGGTGTATCTGCCGGCCTATTCGCCCGATTACAACCCCATCGAAGAGGCGTTTGCCAAGATCGAGAACCTCCTTCGCAACGCTGCGGCCAGGACCAAGGAGGCTTTGGTAGAAGCGATAGGGGTAGCGTTATCCGCGGTCAGTGCCCAAGACGCTGGGGGCTTCTTCGAGCATGCCGGATACCGTTCGTCAAGCTCACCTACTGTGAAACGTGCTGTAAAATGCTTCAATCGGCGAGAGCCTGCAGTTCCTCGAAGACGCCCCGTCCCGGCCGCCGCTCGCCGCGCTCCATCGCGTGCATGATCTCTACTACCCGCTCGTTGAAAGGTGTTTCGATGCCGTGCTCTTTACCGCGCTCGACCACGCCGCCATTGATGACGTCGACCTCGGTCTTTGCGCCGCGTTCGAGGTCCTGGAGCATCGAGGCCTTGGTTGCCCCGGCGTAGCCCATCGCGACTTCGAGTGCTTCGCCGGCCTTCTGCCTGTCCTCGGGGCCGCGTACGACGAGCGACTCGGCGGGGACGCCGAGGACTTTGTCGAGCGTGATGCCCTGGGCCATCCCGACGTCGTAGCCCTCGCGCCAGACGGCGAGCGCCGCCTCCTTTCCGGCGGGGTCGGCTACTACCTCGCGGTAGAGAAGGCCGGAGACGGCGCCGAGGCCGGAGAAGGCGCTGTTGACGAGGAGCTTCGACCATACCTGGCCGCCGATGTTCTCGGTGATGCGCACGTCGGCCACGGTTTCTAGCGCGTCGGCGAGCAGGCGGGTACGGTCCTTCGTCTCGCCATCGGGCTCGCCGATCACGAACGGCAGCCGCGTGGTCCGAGCAAGATGTCCAGCCCCAAAGTTCGTCGCCCCCCACTCCACCGTCCCGAGGAGGAGGTTCTCTCTTCCGACGATGGAGGCTATGCGGTCCTGCACGAGCCCGTTCCCGAGGGAGACGAACGCTTGTGCCAGGCCTCGCTCCACCAGCGGACCGAGGGCGGCCTCCAGAGGCGGAGCCTTGAGGGTAACGAGGGCGAAGTCGAAGGGGTCTTTGAGGTCGCCGGGGTCTGAGTGGGCGTCGAGGCGGACGCGGCGTTCCTGGCCCAGGTGGTCGAGGAGGAGGCCGGGGTCACGCATCTTCTCGACGTGCTCCTCGTTGGCGTCGAGGACGGTCACGCGCCGCACCCCACCCTTCATCTTCGCGGCCGTCACGCCGCCGATGGCGCCGGCCCCGACTACCAGGACGCCCGCTTCGATCATGGACCTGACCCCGCGTCGACGGGCGGAAAGTCTTTCAAGAGCTCGTTCAACGCGGCGTATCGCCGGTCGCGCTCCAAGAGCAACCGCTTCCGCTCTTTGTCGGTGTACCGGAGGAAGCCGGCTCCGCTCTTGGTGCCGGTGCGCCCCTGTTCGACGAGATCTCGTAGCGTCCCTGGGGCTTCGAAGCGTTCGCCGAGGCCGTCCTTCAGGACGTCGAGCACGCTCTCGTACACGTCGAGACCGGCCATGTCGGCGACCTGGAACGGGCCGAAGAACGGCAGCCTGAAGCCGAAGCAGCTCCGCACCACCTCATCCACCTCCTGCGGCGAAGCTAGCCCCTCCTCGACGCACCGAACCGCCTCCAGAAACAGCGCGTTCTGGATACGGTTGGCTACGAAGCCGGGTCCGTCTCCGACGACGGCCGGGCGCTTCCCGATAGACCGCAAAAACTCGACCAGCCTCCCTACCACCTCCTGCTCGGTCGCGGCGGCGGGTATGACCTCGACGCCAGGCGTCCACTCGGGCGGGTTGAACCAGTGCATGCCGCAGAACCGTCCCGGCCGCCCGACGAATCCGGAGAGGTCACTTATCGGTAGCGAAGAGGTATTCGAGGCGATGACGGCTTCCCCCGACGCCCCCGAGCAGGAACCCAAGATCTCCTCCTTCAGCCCGATATCCTCCGGTACGGCCTCGAAGACGAGGTCGGCCTCGCTTACCGCACCGGCCAGATCGTCCGCGGTCTCTACAGCCTCGACCCTTCCGGCCGCCTCTTCCGAGAGCAGCCCGGCTTCGGCATGCCCCCTCGCCCGGTGTACCAAGTTTGCCTTCGCCTCCCTGGTCAGCTCCGGCGTCGCGTCAGTAAGGACGACCCCGATGCCGGTCGCCGCGAAACACTCGGCGACGCCAAGACCCATCGTGCCGGCCCCAATGACGGCGACGCTAGAGGGCCATCCCCGGTGCGATCCGGCTTCGTGCATCAGGAGTAGTAGTCGGGTGCTTTCTTGAACGTCGGCCACTCCTCCGGGTCGTGGCCGGTGACGAAGGTGGCGCCGTGGCCTTCGACGATACGGCGTACCTTGCGGGTAGAGTCGGCTACGTCCGCGGCGGAGTGGATCAGGCCCGGCAAGGCCGCCTCGTTGTAGTGGTCCATCGTGTAACAGGCGTCCGCCGTTAGCATCATCTTCCCCTCGCCCTGGCGGTCCACGATCACCGACGTATGCCCCGGCGCGTGATCGGGCGTGAAGAGCGTCGTTATGGTGCCGTCGCCGAAGACGCCGTGTGCTCGCCGTCCAGGAACAGCCACCTCACGTCCTTGTCGAAGTCCTTGCGGATGTAGGCCGGCTTCTGGAACCAGTCAGAGGTGAAGGCGTACTCGAGCTCCCGGCGCTGGACTATGTACTCGGCGTTCGGGAAGTGCCCGACGGCCCCCGAGTGATCCAGGTGCAGGTGCGACTGTATGACGTAACGCACAGAAGCCGGATCGACTTCCATGCGCTGAAGCTGGTTGACGACGAAGTCGTCCTCATCCATCACCGGTTCGTACGCCTCCACGACGTCCTCCCAGTGCCCGCGGGCGTCCTGGGCGACCTCGAGTGCGTCGCCGCCGTCGTAGAGTACGTTGCCCCTCGGGTGCGTTATCAGAAAGAACGGAACCGGAATCTCGTAAGGATCGCCCAGCCCCTGGTTCATCTTGATGAACTGCACCTGCGTCTTGATGACGTTTCGTCTCCACAAAGTCCACGCTCTTGCCCAACTAACCCGGTCATCTCGAGGCTGCCATCCGGGTATGCCAACACCTTAAGCTGTAGCATCCTGTAGACACGGTGACGCTCTTGGGGCGTCAGGTTTTCTAGGAGTTTGGGCACCATGCCCGCATAGTAATTCATTATGGTGTCCGCGTCGAATTGCAGCTCCGCGATCCTTTCCCAACGCCGTTGGAGTATCTCCAATTCCCGCTCGGCCACCTGGCGAGCTTCCTCAAGGGAGAGCAGCTTCGCCCTAAGCTCATCGAGGGTTAGAAGGCCCTCGGCCGCCATCTCTTGGAACATGGAACGCTTACGATCTGATTCTGCGATCTTCTCGGCCCATATCTTAGCCTCACGGCTAGGATCAGCCTTCAAGCCTTTGCGTTCTTCCTCTATCAACGACACCAAACCCAGTCTCAGGCGTTCGGGATCCTTCAAAAGGCCCGATACCTTCCCCCACACACGTGGTTCAGCCTTGCGGGCGTTCAAAGTCTTCTTGTTTGGGCAAGCGTCTTTGCCGTCTTGCCAGCGCTTGGCGCACCGATAGTAGTAACCGGGATGTGCGGAGTGCGTAGATACGCTCGTGGCTTGCATCCTCGAATTGCAGACGCCGCAACGCGCGATGCCGCCGGACAACTCCCAGAAACGTGCCCCGCTGTTCGAGGTACGGCGGTTGTCCTTGATGGCTTCCCGGGCGGCGTCTACCCACTCCCTAGGGATTCCCGAATCCGGCACGGGCACGCCGATCCACTCGGTCCTGGGCTTCGGCACGCTCTTGCTCTTGCGGCGATAGCGAGTGCCGTGTGCGAAACTCTCCGCCACCTGTTGCTTAGTCACGCGGTTGCGCCCGTACCACCAAACCCCGTAGCGCTTGCCTGGGTCAAGTCGGGCAGCAACCTGCGGTGATACAATTT
Organism: Actinomycetota bacterium; assembly: GCA_046733115.1. Lineage (GTDB taxonomy): Bacteria > Actinomycetota > Rubrobacteria > Rubrobacterales > Rubrobacteraceae > Rubrobacter_D. The sequence goes on from JBKPOM010000080.1 coordinate 4,179, forward strand.
CGCTGATCTCATCAAACGTATGCGGCTTATACACGTCGTCGAGGATCAATCTACGGAGAAATATCCTCGACCAGAACCGTGACCCGCCAGGGGTGGGTACGTGTCCACCGTCGAGTGCTTTCTTGACCCCAGATAGGCTCTCCCCGCTGATGCCAACCGCGTGGAAGATGCGGCGTACTACCGCCATGGCATTGGGATCCACTAAGTAATTGTCTCTGGCATCGTTGAACTGGAAACCGTAATTTGGCACTTTATTGCCAACGATCTTCCCCTCTTTGGCCCGGCGCAGCCTTCCTCTGCGTGTCCTCTCGGCGATCTTGGCTCGCTCGAACTTGGCAAGCTGGTCGAGGATGCCGTCCGTGAGGTCCCCCTCCGGGCTGCCGTCCCCCTGTCGTTCAGCGACCGGAGCTCGCATCCGTGCTCCTCGAACTCGCGCCGTAGCAGGTAGTGGTAGGCGGGCTCACGAGCAAAGCGGTCCCTGTCCTGAGCTAAGACGACCGACACGCCGCCCGCTGCTACGAGGTCGCGCACACGATCCATGCCGGGCCTCTCCAGGCTGGCTCCGCTCTGCCCTGCGTCCTGTATCTCCTTTAGGACCTCGTAGCCCTCTCGGGCAGCGTACTCTCTGAGAGCCTCTATCTGTTGAGCTAGAGAGTAGCCGGAGCGGGCTTGCTCGTCGGTAGAGACACGAGCGTAGAGGATAGCCCGCTTTGGGCCGTGGCCGTTCGTGTTAGGCATGACTACCGATCCTTTGTTAGGAGGTCTACGGGACGTACTCCCAAGATGTCGGCTAACTTCTTGAGCGTTGCCGGGCTGCCACTGCCACGCTGCTCTACTTGCCACACGGCTCCAGGTGTGAGCCCGGCCCTCGTCGCGAGCTCTCGCTGAGAGAGTCCCGCGTTGATGCGTAGCTCCTTGAGCTTGTCCACGTCTACCTCCACGGCTCCGTAGTTTACAGAGACTATCTTACTATATTTGTAGACATTTGTAAATGTTTGTGATAGAGTGTAGTTAGATAAGCAAATGGCCCCGCGGGTGCTAGGAACACCCCGGAGCCCGGCCCACAGAAAGGATAGGCACGCTAGCTGTGGACATCAGAGAGTCTAGCGCACCCCATGCGCACCCATCCACCGAGGAGCACGACGGCGAGCACGGGCGCCCCCACGCCTGCAACGATGGCTGGGTAACGATCAGCCAGCTCGTGGTCGACCCGGAGACGGGCGAGGAGACGGAGGAGTGCGCGCTTTACCTCTGCCGCGAGTGCGCGGAGCGAAGCTAGGGCGTAGTGAGTGCAGACCGGGCCGGGGTATCCTTCAGGGTGTCCCGGCCCCCGACCTTTGGAGGATGGATGGACTTCGATTTCCCGGCACCTTACGACCACGAAGTGCCGCGCCGCATAGGCGAGGCCCGTCGCCACCTCTCACCTGAGGGTGTCGCGGTTCTTGAGGGCATCATAGCTGAGACCGGGAGCCTGGAGGATGTTATCGTCGCAATGGAGTCGCTGCCCGCATCCGACAGGCGCGTGTTAGTCGAGTTATCCAGGTTTTTCGCCGAGGCTCACGATGCTCGAATAAGGGAGAGTGAGGGTTGGGCCGGCCTACAGCGCCATCTGGCGGCGCTAATCCTTCGGGCGCGGGAGCTTGACCCATCTCTGAGAGCCGGCGCAACTTTGGGTGAGGCTCTCGTGGTACTCAAGCGCCACGGTGAGCCGCTCGGTATCTCTGATGAGGTCCTTGAGATTGCCGTCGAGATGCCGGAGGAGTAGCTGCCGCTGGCCGGGGCGGGGTTTTTAGAGGCTCCGGCCTTTAGTGGACCGCTACTGGTGAGGAACGGTACTTTTGCTGTCCTTTCGACCGATGCAGACTAGACCCCGTACCGCGTACAGTGTCCCCAAGATCGGGAAAGGATCCTTCTCCCCCCTCGGGTCCGTCCCGCGTCTTCACTCAGGCCGGGCCGCTCCAACATCACATCAGGTGCCCGGCCTTGGCATAGCCCCGGTCCAACACTCTAAGCCCGTTGGCGATCCTAGCCCCCTCTCGACCTCCGCCGCTCCTCATCGAGCCCCACCCTACGCCTCGCTTCCACCAGCGCGGCCTCTGCCGCCGCGTGCGCGGCTTCGAGCCGGCATCGCAGGACCTCGTACTCCGGCTCGGTTAGCCAGTGGTGAGCGTCTGCCTTCAACGCGGCAAGCTCCCCGACCAGGCCCGAGAGGGCGCGGGCCGTGTCCCTGGCTACGTCCTTCGGGTCTTGTGGGCCCATCTACGGGGCCTAATCCTCTGCCTGGAAACCGTTGAGTAGACCTTGACCATACTCTTGTTCGTGCTTGTCTATCCACTGAGCGTCGCCAATGCCGTGGCGTTGGGCATCATCAGTAGATGACCTTCAGCCTCGTGGTGCCCTTGCGCTTGTAGGTAGCCTTCCAGCAAGCCAGCGCTGCAGCCAGAGCACCAGGTCGTCGTGGTCCGACTCCCTCCAGTGCTCGTAGGATATGTGCGCGCTCGTCTTGTTCTGCTTGCGC
>JBKPOM010000081.1:0-3283 GCA_046733115.1 Actinomycetota bacterium
TATTGTGTCTTCCTTCTATTGTGTCGTCCTTCGTGTCAATCTCCTTTACAAGGGGTGGTAAAGCACGTTTACTAGGGTTGTTAATCTCCTTAACAAGGGGGTTGTTAACCTCCTTAACAAGGGGTGGCACCTCCAAAAGCGTGTACAGCGTCGAAGAGTGGCCGCCTTTGGGATCGCGCCTCGTCGTGCGTCGTATAAGCCCGTGGGCTTCGAGGGCATCCAGGGCTTTGACTACCGTGGGGCGCGAGGTGTTGAGGTCCCTGGCGATGCCGTTTAGGGACGGCCAGCAGGTCGCCCAGGCGTTGGCTCGACGGCAGAGCAGGGCGTAGACGGCGATCCCGTAAACGCCCAATCTGGCACCGTACACGTCGAGAATGTCGTCGTACATCCAGAAGATGCCGCGTCTCGCGTCGCGTACTTCGTCTCCGCTCACGACCGCACCCATCCGGGCGCCCGCCGTGTGGTAGGATTTGTGCTGCTCACGGAACCCCCATTCCGCCGAGTCGCGCCCCCGGACTAAGGTCGAGAAGTCGCGGGGGCTATTCTTATCTCAACCGTTGCATCCTAGCACAGCGTCCGGCCGCCGGGTGTTCCCCAAAGGCTCATCCCCCATGTTGGATGAAACAATTCTTTAGCCACCGAACCACCTCCGCCACCAAGGTCTCAGCGAGAGCCCTCCTGAGCCCCTCCCGCAGCGGACCAGGGCTCCTCTGCCCTATCCGGCTCCGCCTCGACCGTCTCGGCGGCTTCTGCGGGCTCCTGAGACGCCGCGGAGAGCTGTCGCATGGTCATGGCCTGCTGCATGATTATCTCGTCCTTGCGGCGGTTTTTTCCCGGAGGTAAGCCACCTCGTCCCTGAGCTGAGATATGAGTACGTTGCTGTTGAGGTCTACCCCTTCGTTCTGCCCGGTATCTATCCCTCGTCTATCGATGGATAAGTGCGCGGCCACAAAGCCGAATGGCGAGCGGTGCGGGGCTAGGGCTATCGGGGGTTCCGGGTACTGCTGGAATCACGCGCCTGAGTACGCGGCTGCTCGGAAACGCAACGCCGCGAAGGGCGGTAAGACCGCAGGACGTGGCAGGCCGCGGACCGAGACCGCCGCTATCAAGACGCTGCTCGAAGGCCTCACAAACCGCGTGCTCGAAGGGGAGGTCGAGACCGGTCGGGCGGCCGTGGCGAACCAGCTCATAAACACCCGGCTCCGCACGATAGAGCCCGAGCGCAAGATCAAGGAGACCGAGGAGCTGGAGGCGCGCCTCGAAGAGCTAGAGGCGTCCTTGGAGCAGCGGACCGGGGCCTAGCGGGCCCTGAGACGCGCGAGGCTGGCCGCTAAGGGCTTTCGGCCCCGGTCCTAATGGGTCTAGTATCCCCCCGCGTGGGAGAGGACCACACACGCGGAGAGGATGCAGCAACCGGCCGCGAGGATACCGCGCATTCTGGGTGAGTCACCACCCAGGTAGCAGCAAGGTCTCTCGATATATCTCCGCGGACCGTGCGCTGGCACATCGAGCACGGCAACCTTGAGGCTATACCGCAAGGTGAAGGGGTGCGTCGTAGCTGGCTTGTTTCCATTGATAGCCTCCAATCGTTTAGGGACACGCGGCAGCGGAGGCGGAACCTACCGGGGGACTAACACGCTCCGGCCGCAGTCGCGGATACTGCTGCGGAGAGTACCGGCAATGCTATCCGCGAACTTGCCGACCGGCTAGTTGAGGAAGCGTCCAGGGCATCGGAGTTTCGGGTGCGCCTGGAGCTATCCGAGAGGGCCGAGTCCACGCTGCGCGAGGAGCTGGCCGAGGAAAGGCACCGGCGAGAAGAGGCCGAACGGGAGCGCGACGACCTACGTCGAGAACTGCACGCCCTCAGGGAGCCGCCAGGAGCCCCCGAGATGGTCGAGGAGGAGCCGGAGAGGGTGGCAGAAACCCCGTCCGATGCAGTAGAGGCTCAGGGGGGCGTACGGCGCCCTTGGTGGCGGAGGGTTTTCGGTAGCTGAATTTCCGCTAATCGGGATTCCGCGAACTTCGCCTTTACGGCGTTCCAGGAAGTGGGGGTGCGTGGCATGGGGCGTATGGCGCCTTTTCCACCTCTGAGGTTGTAGGCTTATCCATGTATAGTAGGTAAGCGTTAGGACCCAACAGGCAACGGTCGTATCTATGGATGATCTGTCACTGCCCGAAGTGAGGCGCTTGGTGGACACGGCGAACGCGCCACGCTGGCAGTGCGACCCATCGGGTGGCGTGGCGGGATCGGACGCTCGCCGCGCCGAGCGGAGGCTCGACGACCACTTCGGGACCGGCCACACGTTGGCGGTCTACGGCACGCTCGCCCCGGGCCGACTCAACCACCACGTCGTCGCGCCCTTGGGGGGCGAGTGGACGGAGGGCCTGATCGAGGGGGATTTGCTTACTGTGGGATGGGGCGCGGCCCTCGGTTACCCCGGGTTCCGCCCTCGGGTCGGGGGAGACGCCGTGGCGGTGTGGGTGTTGACCGCTTCCCGATTGGCGGGCGCTTGGCCCGACCTCGACCGCTTCGAGGGCCCGGGGTATCTGCGCATCTTGGTGCCGGTGTTCGGCACGGAGATGGGCTCCGGGCAGGTGGGCGAGCGGCAGCTGCACACAGTCGCCAACCTCTATGCCCCGACCGAGGCCGGTTCCGGAGCGGACGCGTTCTAACGCTTCGCCGCAGCTCAGGCCTGACCCTATTCACCCAACCTCGTAGAAGGGTTGTTCTACGAACTTCGCCTTGACGGCGTTCTCGGAAGTAGTTCGCCAAGAAAGGTTCGAATATCACTCATCTGAGTGATGCGCCCGGTGCCGATGCTTGCTAGCGTGGCGGCGTTGTACGACTTTAGGCGGGGCCGATCAGCCCGCCCTCTATGTGAAGGAGGTAGGCTAGAGCGATGTATATTGCGGTGCGGCGCTACGAGGGCGTGAGCGACGCCCAAAAGGTGGCGCAGCTGGCCCAGGAGATCTTTGTGCCCATCATCAGCGAAATGCCGGGATTCGTAGGTTACTACTTGGTCGATGCTGGGGACGGCGTGATGGTTTCGAGCAGCGTCTTTGAGCATAAGGACGCTGAGGAGCAGTCGAACTTTAGGGCTGGAGAGTTCGTGGCGGAACATCTAGCTCCCTTTATCCCGAACCCGCCCCAAGTCACAGCGGGTGAGGTCGTCGCATACAAGGCGAAGTAGTAGGCGAAACACGGAGGGTTCGAGAGCCAGATGTGAGAGAGCCGGGGCTCCTGAGAGTCCCGGCTTTATGTTTGCCCCTATTCACCGGAGTG
>JBKPOM010000082.1:0-6750 GCA_046733115.1 Actinomycetota bacterium
CTGGTTTCTCTCTTCCTCTACCACTACTGACTCTCCTGCTGTTTATGGTTCAGGACCGTCAGGATCCTGGCGATGTTCTTCCTGACCTCTTTGAGCTGTCCCGTGTTCTCCAACTGCCCCGTCGCGTGCTGGAAGCGCAAATTGAAGAGCTCGCGCCGCGTCTGGGCGAGGCGCTGCTCGAGCTCCTCGACGTCCAGTTCGCGCGCTTCGGCCGCCTTCACTGCTGACCACCCCCTCGTGCCAAAAAGCGGGTCTTGATGGGAAGCTTCTGGGCGGCGAGGTGCATGGCCTCACGGGCCAGCGTCTCGTCGACGCCGCTCATCTCGAACATCACACGCCCCGGCTTCACCACGGCCACGTATGCCTCCGGGCTCCCCTTGCCGCTACCCATGCGGGTCTCGGCCGGCTTCTTCGTCACGGGCTTGTGGGGGAAGATGTTGATCCAGACCTTCCCGCCACGCTTGATCTTCCTGGTCATCGCGATACGGGCGGCCTCTATCTGGCGATTGGTGATCCAGGCCGGCTCCAACGCCTGCAGCCCGTACTCGCCGAACTGCACGTCGGTTCCGCCCTTGGCTTGGCCACGCATCCTGCCCCTGTGGGGCTTCCTGTACTTGAGCTTCTTGGGTACCAGCATCTGCTATCGCCTCACCGCTTCGGGAAGCTCGTCATGGACGCCGTGGTTGATCCAGACCTTTACACCGATCTGGCCCATCTGCGTCTTGGCCTCCTTGAAGCCGAAATCTATGTCCGCATCGAGCGTGTGCAGGGGAACTCGTCCCTCCGATATGGTCTCGGAACGGCTCATCTCGATGCCGCCGAGCCTGCCTCCACACTGGATCCTCGCGCCTTCGGCACCACTACGAATAGCACTCGTAAGCGCCCGCTTCATGGTCCGCCGGAACGCGGCGCGGCCTACGAGCTGCTCGGCGATTGACTCGGCGACGAGACTGGCGTTCAGCTCCGGCCGCGAGACCTCGCGCACGTTGACCTGCACCTTCTTGCCGGTGAGCCGCTCGAGCTCGCCACGCAGGGCGTCGACCTCGCTGCCGCCCTTCCCGATCACGATGCCGGGACGGGCGGTGTGGATGTCTACCGCGATCTCGCCCTGCTCGGCGGCCTTCCTGATCTGGATGTCGGCTATGCCGGCCCTGGTGAGCTTCTTCTCGATGTGGTCGCGGATCTTGAGGTCCTCGCCGAGGAGCTCGGCGTAGTCCCTGTCCGAGTACCAACTGCTCTTGAAATCTACCTTCTCGCCTCTGCGCTGCACGCCGAGACGGAAGCCTTCGGGATGTACTTTCTGGCCCATCTATTCCTCCTCGTCTCCGGGCGTGCCTACAACAACGCCGACCGGATCGCCGAGCTCGACGCTGATGTGGCTGGTGCGCTTGCGGATCATGGTGGCCCGGCCCATCGCCCTCGCACGGTAGCGCTTGATGGTCGGGCCGTCGTCCACCCTGATCTCACGCACGAACAACTCTTCGGGGTCCGCATCATCGTTGTGCTCCGCGTTGGCGGCCGCACTCTCGACTACCTCGGCGATGATCTTCGCCGCACGCTTGTTGGTGAAGCGCAGCAGCGAGACGGCCTCAGGATAGCTCTTGCCTCTGACCTCGTCTGCCACCAGGCGCGCCTTGCGCGGGGCTATGCGGACGTACTTGGCTTTTGCCTTCATCGGCGCCTCGCCGTCCGGTCACCCTTGACGTGCGTACGGAAGGTACGGGTCGGAGCGAACTCGCCGAGCTTGTGACCTACCATCGACTCCGTGCAGTAGACGGGGACGTGCTTACGCCCGTCGTGGACGGCGATGGTGTGGCCGACGAACTCCGGGTAGATCACGCTAGCCCGGCTCCACGTCTTGAGCATACGCTTCTCGTTGTTCTCGTTCATGCGGAGGATGCGCTCCATGAGGCGCTCCTCCACGAACGGCTCTTTCTTAGAGGACCGCGTCATCTAGCGCCTCCTTCCTTTCCTGCGCCGGCGCACGATCATGGCATCCGAGCGCTTGTGCTTCTTACGTGTAGGCGAACCCTGGGTGATCTTGCCCCAAGGCGTAACCGGCGCCCGGCCCGGCGTGGACTTGCCCTCGCCACCACCGTGCGGATGGTCGACGGGGTTCATGACTGTGCCGCGCACCGTCGGCCTTATGCCGAGATGCCTCTTGCGTCCGGCCTTGCCCCACCTGACGTTCTGGTGCGACTGGTTGCCGACGACGCCCACGGTGGCCCGGCACTCCGCCCTGACCCTGCGGCGCTCGCCGCTGGGGAGCCTGAGCGTCACGAGATCGCCCTCGCGCGCCGTGAGCTGCGCGCTCGTCCCCGCGCTGCGGGCCAACTGCGCACCGCGGCCAGGCTCGAGCTCCACCGCGTGCACCACGGTGCCCACCGGTATGCGGTTAAGCGGAAGCGCGTTGCCCACGTCCACCTCGGCGTCCGGCCCGCTCTCGACGATCGAGCCGACCGTGAGGTTGCGTGGTGCGAGGATGTAGCGCTTCTCGCCATCGTGATAGTGGAGCAATGCTATGTTGGCCGAGCGGTTAGGATCGTATTCGATCGCCGCCACCGTCGCGGGCACCCCGTCCTTGCGCCGCTTGAAGTCTATGAGACGGTAGCGCCGCTTGTGGCCGCCGCCGATATGGCGGGTTGTGATGCGGCCGTGGTTGTTGCGCCCGCCCGTCTTGTGCAACTTGGCGGTCAGCTTCTTCTCCGGCTTGTTCTTCGTCACCGAGTCGCGCGTCAGAACCGAGGAGTTCCTGCGGCCCGCGCTGGTCGGCCTGTAGCGCCTCGCAGGCATTCTCTAGACCCCCTCGAACAGTTCTATCCGATCGCCCTCCGCCAGCTTCACGACGGCCTTCTTCCAGGTCGGCGTCCGACCCCTTGTGAGGCCCTGGCGCTTGGGCTTGCTCTTGACGTTTACGGTGTTCACCTTCTGGACGCTAACGTCGAAGGCTCCCTCGACGGCGCGTTTGATCTGGTTCTTGTTCGCCCGCCGGTCCACGTGGAAGGTGTACTGCCCCTCGGTCTCGATCAGGTTGTAGCTCTTCTCGGAGATGACCGGCCTGATTATCACCTGATGCGGGTCCATTAGCCTTCCCTTCCGGCGAGCCTCGTGTAGGCAGCCCGCGAGAAGACTACCTCCCGCGCCCGCAGCAACTCGTAGACCCCGTACTCGTGCGGACCCACGACCGAGACCCGCGGCAGGTTCCTAAAAGAGAGCGCCGCATTGTCGTCGTCCCCTGTCAGGACGACCAGCACGGGCCCCTCCAGCTCCATCCTGGACAGAAGCTCTTTGGCCTGCTTGGTCGAAGGCCTGTCGAAGGCGAGCGAGTCGAGCACGTAGAGCTCGCCGTCCTGCGCTTTTGCGGAGAGCACGCCGTCGAAAGCCCCGTTGGCCTCTTTGCGGTTGATCCGCTTCCCGCAACGTGCCGGCTTGGCCTTGGGACCGCCCCAGGTGCCTCCGCCGTGGCGGATCGGCGATTTCGCGTCACCAGCGCGGGCGCGTCCGGTACCCTTCTGGCGGTACAACTTGGCACCGGAGCCCCGGATCTCGCTTCTGCCTTTAGTCGAGGCCGTGTAACGCCGCCTCGCGTCGAGCTCGGCGACGACGGCCCTGTGGATCACGTGCTCGTTGGACTCCGTCGTGAAGCGTGGGCCTTCGAGGGCGAGCGAAGACGTGTCGCCACTGCGGGCGTCGAATACCGTTGCCTCGGCCATCTTAATCACCCACCTTCCTTACCTTTACGACGGCGTTCTTGCCACCGGGCACGCCGCCGCGCACCCAGAGCTCGTTGTTGTTCGCGTCCACAGCGACGACCTCCAGGTTGCGCACCGTAGCCGTCTGGTTGCCCATCTGGCCAGGCATCTTCTGGCCCTTGAAGATTCGGGCCGGGTCCGCCGACGCTCCGGCGGAGCCAGGCTGCCTAATGTTGTGCGAGCCGTGGCTCATCGGGCCTCGGGCGAAGCCGTGGCGCTTTATGGTCCCCTGAAAGCCCTTGCCCTTGGATGTAGCACTGACGTGGACCTTGTCGCCGGCCTCGAACACGCCGGCGCCGATGCTCCCGCCGACCTCGCCGGTGACGCCTCGCAGCTCCTTCAGGTGCCTGCGCGGGGGCGTATCGACCTTGGCGAACGTGCCGACTTTGGCCTTGTTGACCCGGCTGGAGTTTACGGCCCCAAAGCCGACCTGGACGGCCTCGTAGCCGTCGTCTTCGGCGGTGCGTACGGCCGTGATTACGTTCGGCTCCACCTCGATGACGGTGACGCCGACGAGTGTGCCGTCGTCCAGGAAGGCCTGGGTCATCCCTCTTTTTCGTCCGTATACTGCCGTTGCCATAACCCTAAGTCGCCTTTATCTCTATGTTCACGCCGGCCGGCAGGTCGAGCCGCTGTAGGGAATCGACCGTGCGCGGCGTTGGCTGCTGGATGTCTATAAGACGCTTGTGCGTGTGCAGCTGGAAGTGCTCGCGCGAGTCCTTGTCCTTGAAGGGACCACGGATCACCGTGTACCTGCTCCGCTTGGTCGGAAGCGGGACGGGGCCGAATACGAAGGCCCCCGTCCGCTCCGCCGTCTCGACTATCGACCGCGCGGTCTTGTCGATGACCTCGTGGTCGTAAGCCTTGAGCTTGATCCTTATCTTCGAGACAGCCACAAACTACTCCACGATCTCGGTGACGACGCCGGCTCCTACCGTCCTCCCGCCCTCACGAATGGCGAAGTTCAATCCCTCGTCCATCGCTATAGGACTGATCAGCTCTACGTTCATCACCGTGTTGTCCCCAGGCATCACCATCTCCACGCCCTCTTCCAGGCGGATCTCACCCGTAACGTCCGTCGTACGGAAGTAGAATTGCGGACGGTAGTTACTGAAGAACGGCGTGTGACGTCCCCCCTCCTCCTTAGACAAGACGTACACCTCGGCCTTAAAGCGCGTGTGGGGAGTGATCGTGCCCGGCTTGGCCAAGACCTGTCCCCGCTCTATGTCGTCGCGCTTCACGCCTCTGAGGAGCGCCCCTATGTTGTCGCCGGCCTGCGCGGAGTCCATAGACTTGTTGAACATCTCCACGCCCGTCACGACAGTCTTCCTGGTCGGGCGTATGCCGACTATCTCTATCTCCTCGTTGAGGGAGATCTTCCCAGACTCCACCCTGCCCGTGGCAACCGTGCCCCTACCCTGTATGGTGAACACGTCTTCCACCGCAAGGAGGAAGTCCCTGTCGATGTCGCGCTCGGGCTCTGGCACGTACTCGTCCACGGCCTCCATAAGCTGCAATATGGCCTGCTCGCCGTACTCGCCCTCGTCACCGTCTAGCGCCTTGAGCGCACTGCCTATGACTACTGGGATGTCGTCCCCTGGGAACTCGTACTCACTAAGGAGCTCCCTAACCTCCATCTCCACAAGCTCCAACAGCTCGGGGTCGTCTACCATGTCGGCCTTGTTGAGGAACACCACTATGTATGGCACCCCAACCTGCCTGGCCAAAAGGATGTGCTCCCTGGTCTGGGGCATCGGGCCGTCCGCAGCGGAGACGACCAGGATCGCGCCGTCCATCTGGGCGGCTCCGGTGATCATGTTCTTTACGTAGTCGGCGTGGCCCGGGCAGTCCACGTGGGCGTAGTGCCTGTTGGCGGTGGCGTACTCCTGGTGGGAGGTGGCGATGGTGATGCCGCGCTGCCTCTCCTCCGGGGCGTTGTCTATCTGGTCGAAGGCGACCTCCCTATTGGCAGGGTCGTCGGGGACCTCCTTGGCCAGGACGCGCGTTATGGCGGCCGTCAAAGTGGTCTTGCCGTGGTCCACGTGGCCGATTGTGCCTACGTTGAGGTGCGGCTTGGTCCGCTCGAACCTTCCTTTGGACATGCTCTCCTACCTTTCTGCTATCTCGGCCGCGATGCTCTTCGGCACCTCGGCATAATGATCGAACTGCATGGTGAACGTCGCGCGACCCTGGGTCTTGGAGCGCACGGTGGTGGCGTAACCGAACATCTCAGAGAGCGGCACCATCGCCCTGATAACCTGCCCGCCGCCGCGGGAGTCCATGCCCTGGATCTGCCCACGCCTCGACGACAGGTCGCCCATCACGTCGCCCATAAACACTTCAGGCACGACGACCTCGACGTCCATTACCGGCTCTAAGAGGACCGGGTTGGCCCGCTTGAGGGCTTCCTTGATCGCCATGGAACCCGCGATCTGGAACGCCATCTCGGAAGAGTCCACGTCGTGGTAGGAACCATCGACGAGCTCGACCCTGACGTCCACGACCGGATAGCCGGCCACGACGCCCGTATCGAGCGACTCCTTGATGCCCTTATCCACGCTAGGGATGTACTCCCTGGGGATGACGCCACCGACGATCTTGTTCTCGAACTCGTAGCCTTGCTCGTCGTTGTGCTCGGCGTTGATGACCGCGTGGCCGTACTGGCCGCGCCCACCGGTCTGCCTGACGAACCGGCCCTCGATGCCCTCGACGCGCTTACGGATGGTCTCGCGGTACGCGACCTGCGGACGGCCGATGTTCGCGTCTACCCTGAACTCGCGCAGCAACCTGTCGACGATGATCTCGAGGTGCAGCTCACCCATGCCGGCGACGATGGTCTGACCCGTCTCCTCGTCGCTGCGGACGGTGAAAGTCGGGTCCTCCTCGGCCAGACGCTGCAGCGCCACGGCGAGCTTCTCCTGGTCGGCCTTCGTCTTCGGCTCGATGGCCTGCCTAATTACCGGCTCCGGGAAGATCATCTCCTCGAGCACGATCTGCT
>JBKPOM010000083.1:0-6372 GCA_046733115.1 Actinomycetota bacterium
AATTGTTCGTGATCATTGCCCTGGGAGAGTCCAACCTGGTGACCGGCACGACCTTCGGCGAGATCGAGCCATCCCCGGTCGCGGTGTCCGCGTTCGTGGTGGCCTTCCTCGGCAGCGTGGCGCTGTGGTGGATCTACTTCGCCCGCGCCGCGGAGGCCGCTCGTGAGGTCTTCGTCTCCTCGGAGGACCCGGGTAGGATAGCTCGCTCCGCGTACACCTACTTCCACCTGCCGATGATCCCCGCGATCATCGCGGTCGCGGCAGCAGACGAGTTCATCGTCGGACATCCCGGCGACTGAGGGACGACCGCCTCCGTCGTGCTGACCCTCGGAGGCACAGCACTGTTTTTGGTCGGGCACGCGTTCTTCAAGTGGGCCGTGTTCGGCTGCTGCCTTGGTCTCGCGCGGTCGCGATCGCTGCGCTGGCTGGGCTCATGCCCGTGGGCTTCGCGCTACCGACGCTCGCGCTCAGCAGCGCAGCAGTCCTGATCGTGGTAGCCCTTGCGGCGTGGGACGCCCTAGCTTATTAAGGACACGTGAGTTCACTACGACGGTCCACCAAATAAGTACAGATCGTTCCTACCATCGAGCATAGGCGGGATTCCAAAGGCAAAGAGCGAGTTTCCTGCCGTTAGAGTAACAGATATGTGTAACGCCTCTACGGCGAGGTCTGTGATGCCCCCTTGGTCCGGGCGTCAGATGATCTCCTTTTTATCTCAAAGCAAATCACGCAACACGCATCTAGGTCTAGCAGTGAGTGAAGGAAGCTGCGAAGACCGAAGAAACGATTCAGATCTTTGGAGACACTTCCCAGCTGGTGGCCAAGCTAGCTCTTCGGGTAGTCTGCGTCGGGTAGGACGGAGGTCGCCGCGGCGACAAGCACCTCAGGGGTTTCATAATGAACGTCCAAGACGGCGGAGGTCGCAAACCAGCAGCACTCGGCGAAGATGAGATGCGTGGCTATCTTCACCGAGGATTCTCAATCCCTGGGGCGTTGCAGCTTGGAGAAGGAGGGGCGCAAGCCGTACATCAGTGCAAAGAAGATGCCGGCCAGGATGTAGAGGTCCTGGTCGTCGAGGCCTAATGAGATGTAGCGAACGGCCATCGCCACCGCTGCGAAGACGAAGATGACGAGGGTCATGTTAATGTAGCGCTTCTCATCTTCAAGGCGCAGCTCTTCCACCTCCGCTCCGAGGCGTTCTCTGGCGGTGTGTCCTGAGCCCGCCAGGCGTCCTTCGACGATCACACGCTTGCCTTTGAGGATGGGACCGATCAGGTGCTCGATCTCGCCGATGGACGACCGGTAGAGGGCGCGCTGCAAGCCGGCTTCGTCAACCTTACGGCCGCGAGGCTCAGCTAGGTCCTTCGTGTCGAAGAGGTGTTCACGCCATGCCGCGAGGCCGAGATGCACGAGTGCTGCCTTTCTGGCCCCAGCGCGGATCTTGAACACCTCATCCGCAGGTTCGGTCATCTCCGAGTTGCGATATCCGTGGGTAGCGAACGACGCTCTCCTGTCGGCCGACTTATCTGCCGGTAAGCTGGGAACGGTGTGCCGAGGCGACCGGTCATTACCTTTGCATGGGCAGCGGGACGGCGAACGCCATGGACGCGGCACTGTCCTGAACGGGGCGTGTCGAAGAAGATAGTCGCGAGGGCGGGAATCTTTCCTACGACGAGTGAAAATCCGGAGTGGAGGTTGTAATGTAGCCCGATATGGGCGAGATCGAGAGCAAGGATTACGAGACTATCACCGCCCGATGCGACGAGTGCGGTTCGCTTTGTACCTTTAACCGCGTCGACGACATCGGCGACCCTGGTCCGTATTCCGGCCGTTACGTCCGCTGCATCGAGTGCGGCAGGCCGTTTTGGGTATTCGGCGACACCATCGACCCGGCCTACGAACTCCTCCTATTCGACGCGGAGGAGCACATACGTGCAAAACACTACATGCTGTGCGTGACCAGCCTCGCGCAAGCGTGGGAGATGTTCTTCGCGACCTTCGTCTACTCCAACTATCTGTACCGCCCCTTCCATCGCACCGCGCGCTATCCCGGGAAACTCGAACGATTCGACTACCTCGCCGAGCTGCTCGTCGACGCGGTACAGATGTTCGCGTTCGACCCGCTACGGAACGTGCTCGTCAACACCGTCGTGGAGGGCGTGCGTCCCCGAACGCTTGACGAGAGCGAGGTCGCAATTGCGAGGATCAAGGGCGATAACTTCGGCCAGCGGCCGGCGAAGGAACGAGTCGACGCGTTCCCGGATCCCTCGGTGCGGACGGTTCTGCTGCAACTGCAAGGACTGCGAATCGGCGAACTGCGGAACCAGGTCGTCCACAATGACGCCTACCGGCCCCTTCGAGTGGAAGTCGAAGAATGCAGCGACGAGATCAGAGTCTTGTACAGGGCGAAAGGTCGATTGTCGGTCCGCACATTCGATGAATGGCGATCGTTCGCCTCACCGTCCCCACGACCCACGTAATTAGCCGTTGCGGTAACCACTATATCTTGACGCATTCCTGCCAAGGGCCACGGAATTCATTCGAAGGCCTTTGCGTTTTCTTCCTATCTGCAGGGATTTATAGAGTGGCGGGACCCGGATTCGAACCGGGGACACCATGAGTTTCAGTTATGCGGCTTACGTTTGCGGTTGTTGCTGGTTGCTTTACAATCCGCGTTCCTAAGACAGGTCGCTCAATGTAGTGTCGTCGGTTGTTCGCCGGTGGTTACGGCCGGTTGATGTTCTGATTGGTGTAGTTAGGCGAGTTGAGAACGATTTCGTTGAGTGACTACAAAGAGCCCGTGTTGCGCCGGCGGGAGGCTGCTGTAAGGGTCAGGGGGACCCCTAGGCTAACCTCGGTCCGCAAGGTCGTCTGCCAAGATAACCACCAGCGCTTCGCTCGGTAGCGGCTCCGAAAAATAGTTCCCTTGGGCGAGATCGCATTTCATGTTGCGCAACTGCGCCAGCTGCTCGGAGGTCTCCACCCCTTCAGCGATCACCCTCAGGCCCAAAGTGTGCGTCAGCTCGAGCATCGCCTTCACGATCTCTGTGTCATTCGAAACACCATTGGGTTCTCGTCCGAGTCCAGCAATGAATGAGCGGTCGATCTTCAAGAAGTCCACCGGGAAGCGCTTGAGGTAAGAGAGGGAGGAGTAACCTAAGCCGAAGTCGTCGATTACGAGCTGGACGCCCATGCGTTTCAGGTTTCGGAGCGTGCGTTCGGCGGAGGACGTTCCGTTGGGCCTCATAGCCCCCTCCGTAATCTCCAGCTGCAAGCTAGCGGGGTCAATTTCGCTTTCGTCCAGGACCTCTACGATTAGCTTGGGGTCGAAAAACTCTCTGGTGGAGAGGTTCACGCTAATCGTCAAGGGCGGTGTGCCAGGGTAGCGCTCTTGCCAGATACGTGCCTGCTTGCCGGCCTCTCGGAGCACCCATTGCCCGATCCGTATGATCAGACCCGTCTCCTCGGCGACTGAAAGAAACGCCTCGGGCAGCAGCAGTCCCCGCTGCGGGTGCTCCCAGCGCACCAGCGCCTCTACCCCGGCGACCTTGTCGTTCTCCAGTGCCACGATGGTTGGTAGTAGACTCTGAACTGCTGCCGTACGAGGGCTCGCCTGAGCCCGGTCTCCACTACCAGGCGCTCCACGGCCTTAGCATCCATGCTGGGCTCGAACACCTCGTAGCGAGCCTTCCCTCTACGTTTGGCTCGGTACATCGCCAGGTCCGCGTGCCGCAAGAGATCCGCCGCCTGCTCTTGAGCAGAGCTGTTGAGGGCGATCCCGGTGCTGAAGGTGGCGAAAACCTCTTGATCTTCGAGAGCAAAGGGAGGTCGCAGTACGTCCGCGATCCGCTTGGCTATTTGTACTCCCTCACCTACACCAGCAATGTCCTCAACCAATATAGTGAACTCATCTCCGCCGAGTCGCGCTGCAGTGTCCTCGGGCCGCAAGCAAGCCTCCAGACGCTTGGCAACCGCTACGAGGAGTTGGTCCCCTACTTCGTGCCCAAGGCTGTCGTTTATAACCTTGAAGTTGTCCAGGTCCATGAACAGCACCACGATCTTGCTGCCTCGCCGATTGGCACGCGTTAAGGCGTGTTCGAGGCGATCCATGAACAACGCCCGGTTCGACAACCCGGTAAGCGGATCATGGAACGCCTGATAGCTGGATTGCTCTACCAGGGCTTTGCGTTCGGTGACGTCCCAGGAGTTCACCACTACACCCCGCACAGCCGGGTCGTCGAGCAGGTTGTTTACGACATGCTCGAGGTAGCGCCACGAGCCATCCTTATGAGGTACTCGGAACTCCAAGGGCGGGTGAAGCCCAGGTTTTTTGAGGACCTCGGCGAATGTGTCCAACGCTCGATCCCTGTCGTCCGGATGGACAGAGCCGAATGTGTTGGTCCCTATCCGCTCCTCGGGCTTGTAGTCCGTTACCCTCTCGACTGCCGGGCTTACGTAGTGGACGGTGCCGTCGGCGTCGAGAATCGTGATGATATCGAAGCTGTTCTGTACCAAAGAGCGGAAGCGTTCCTCGCTCTCGATGATAACTTTCTCGACCTTCTTGCGTTCGCTCACGTACTGGATCTGGGAGACGAAGTAGAGTGGCTCGTCCTCCTCGTCGTGCACTACCGAGACGCTGAGGAGTGCCCACACCACGTGTCCGTCTTTGTAGAGGTACCGTTTCTCCGTCTGGTAGGTGCGGACCTCTTTGGCCAAGAGCCACCTGAGGTGCTCCAGATCGACCTCCAGATCATCGAGATAGGTTATCTCCTGGAAGGTCTTCTCTAACTACTCCCTTTCCGAGTAGCCGAGGATCTCGCACAGCGAGCGGTTCACCTGCAAGAAGCGCCCGTCGGTTCCTACCAGCACCATCCCTGTGGCCGCACGTTCGAAGATACCCCTGAAGCGCTGCTCGCTCTCTCTGAGCGCACTCTCGGCCCGCTTGCGCTCGGTTACGTCCTGGATCTGGGAGACGAAGTAGAGTGGTACGCCTTCAGCATCCCTGACGAGGGAAACCCTCAGCGAAGCCCACACCGTGTGGCCGTCAGCGTGGAGAAAGCGCTCGTCCAAATGATACTTGGGGAACTCGCCTTCCACAAGCCTGCGCGCATAAGCCGAACTGGCTGCCAGATCGTCGGGGTGATCTCCTGCCACGTGGTGGCTTGCAGCTCTTCCTCAGTGTACCCGAGTATCTCGCATAGCGAGCGGTTCACCTGCAAGTATCGCCCTCGAGGCTGACCATGGCCACCCCGATAGGTGCGTGATCGAAGATGCTTCTGAAGCGATCTCGCAGCTCGCGCAGCGCATCCTCGGTTCGCTTGCGCTCGGTGACGTCGCGGATCACACCCATGAACAACTGTTCATCATCCTCGACGATTTCACCGAGTGACATTTCGATGGGGAATTCGCTGCCGTCTTTACGCAACTCCACTAGCTCGAACGTGCCGCCCACCACGCGCGCTTCGCCCGTTCGCAGGTAACGGTGAAGTCCGGCCACGCAGAGTTCGCGGTATCGTTCGGGCATGAGCGACGTGACCGACTGCCCGATGATCTCTTCTGCCCTGTAGCCAAAGATGCGTTCTGTACCACGATTGAAGCACCTGACTATCCCGTCAGGCGTTATGGTCACGATCGCGTCGAAGGCGGTGTTCAGAACGGTGCGGTAGCGTGCCTCGCTCTTTCTTAGCTCCGCATCAGGTTGCCGATGAGCGAATAGTCTGCGCATTGCACCGCTCCTCTTCGCCAAGAGAATGTTGTGGGAATCGCACTTGATTGGCGGACCCCACGGCACCTTACCACCCTGGAAAAAGGCCCTGCGTCGAACGTCGGCGTGATATAGGTAAGCGGCTTCCCATCCACGAAGTACCGTCAGTTGTCGCCTGGTGCCGCCCCTACTGTTGCGCTACTGTTGACACGCCTATGGCCCTCTTAGAGCACATTTCAAAACCCCCGTCCTGGTGTCTGAGGCTGACGAGCACGGAGCCGGGATGAAGGAAACCAACGTAGGATACTGCCGGCTTCACGCTTACACCGCATCGGTCGCACCAGGTTTTGAAATGCCCTCTTAGGGGCACCGAGAGCAAGCGCGTGCGTCCGCTCGCCTAGCTGTCTATTGGGTGCCTCTCGCTCTGCGCTAGCATTCGGAGACGCATCGGTGAGCAACCCCAATTAGGCTTATGTGGCTGCGTCGTCTCTCCTACTAGCTCATGATTAACCACATCGAATTAGGTCACCTCACGCACCTTCTTGGAGAGGGACGAAGAACGGAAACTCACGAGCGGACTCGAACCGCTTACCTACCCTCATTACGAGTGTGCGGTCGATGGTTGCTGAACGTTGCACAGGTTTGCAAGTCCCGCATAGACAGAGGGT
>JBKPOM010000084.1:0-7000 GCA_046733115.1 Actinomycetota bacterium
CGGTAGGTCACGTGGTGCACCTAGTGCTGCGTGCCTCCTGAGCTTAGTCCCGAGGGTTTAAGCATTGGCGGCCACCGGCCATCTTCCAATGCGAACTTCCCAGAATATGCCTTCTACGAGGTTCGGTGCATGAGCCTTGTAAGCGCGTTGCAGCGAGAGTGAACCGATGAGAACATGGTCGCATGAGCGGTTACTCGGAAGACCTCAGGCAGAGGATAGTCTCCTCGGTAAAAGGCGGCATGTCCAAGGCTCAGGCGGCCCTTACCTTCTCCGTGAGCCTCTCCTCGCTCAAGCGATACGCGGGCAAAGCCAGCAGGGGAGAGTCTCTGGCTCCGAAGAAGAGCGCCGGATCCGCTCCGAAGCCGGACGACAACCTTCGCAACGCCGCGACCAGGGCCAAGGAGGCTTTGGTAGAAGCGATAGGGGTAGCGTTATCCGCGATCGGTGCCCAAGACGCTGGAGGCTTCTTCGAGCATGCCGGATACCGTTCGTCAGCTCACCTACTGTGAAACGTGCTGTAAGCGCGAGCAAGTAGCCCATGGAGAAGCAATCCGCTTCGTTCACTTTGTGAAGAATGCTTAGTAGCTGATCACGGGCGTCTTGCGCACGTATGTGTCGTCGGTCAACTGCGCGAGCATAAAGGCCGCAACATCCGCCCGAGATATCTTCGTCGCGGTGTACGAACCCCCGAGAAAAATCCTGTATTCGCCCTTGGCAGGTTCGTCAGTTAGCTGCGCCGGACGCACGATTACCCACTCGAGGTCGCTCCGTTTGATCGCCTCTTCCTGACGCTCCTTGTCCTCGTAGACGTTCTTCACGACGAAAGGCAAGATGATCCTATCGTAGAGAAAACCGACGTGACCGTTGCTGTCAGCGACTCCAACGCCGGTAATGCAGACCAAGCGGCGCACCCCGTGCTTGTTCATCGCGCCGATGACGTTGTGCGTACTCTCCGAGAAAAGGGTCGTGGGCCGGCTGCTGCGCGTCCCAAGCGCCGAGAGCACGGCGTCTTGGCCGGCTACGGCCGCCTCCACCGAGGATGCGTCTAGCGCGTTCCCTTCCAACACCCTGGGACGGTGGTCTTCTGGGGCCACCGCGGACGGGTTGCGGGCCAGCGCCGTTACTTCGTAGCCCTGCGCAAGGGCTGCACCCATCAGAATCTGCCCAGTGGCTCCAGTGGCGCCGATGATGAGAACCTTCACACCTCTCCTATACGTGTGCCGCTTACTACAGTAGCAGAGCCGGCCCGTCGCCTGCGCACCGGTTGGCTGTAGTGACTATAAATAAAGCCACCAAGTTCGTGATGCATCACGATAACGGGAGGAGAAGAGCACCGTGTGGAAAAGGAGATTCATAGAGGTCTTCGCGATACTCACGGTCGGGGATGGGTTGATAGAATTCCTGACTCCCACGGAGCATTCGCGGCTGTGGGTGGTCGGCCCCGATAGCACCCTTAGGATCGGGATGTGGTTCGTCGAAAAGGCGGAGCGGATGAGGGTCTTTGGCGCTGCCCAGGTGGTGCTCGGGGTGTGGCTGGCCCTTAGGCAGCATCGGGATATTTAAGCGTTTGAGCGTGTAGGAACCGTGCGAAAGCCTCGGAGGCGTCTTTGGGTTAGCCCTACGGACCGCAGAGAAGGAGGTCTTTTTCGGCCCCTTCGCCCGCCTCATAGCGGCCAAGTCCACGTTCTGAGCGTCGCTCCAACCCCTTTTCGGGCGGTATCTCTAGAGCGTGTTATGAACTTGGGCGAAAACCGCATAGGAATGCGGATTCCATGGTCGGCTTGGTTCCTTCGCGATCTCCGTTTCCCGCATTCCTAAGCCGTTTCTAATCGAGTCCATAACACGCTCTAGGCGTGCGTCCTCCAATCAGTACCTCACCGCTTCGTGCTCGACCGGGGCACGGTCCGTCCCGGCGTAGTTGCTCAGGTGTTCTTCGTAGTCTATGAACAGCGGGGCGTCCGGATCGAAGGCCCGCTTCAGGCTGCTGAAGGCCACCCTCTTGTCCAAAGCGTCTAGCTTATGCAATGCTTGCGGCTTGTCAAGGGGCCGCGTCTCGAGCCTCTCGCGGACGTACGACCAGGCATCCAGCCCCTCCTCGGTCCGGATCAGGACGCTCGAGTACCCGTCCACGCTCCCGACACTCCCCACGGAGATGTCCGCCGCGTGCCCCATGAAGTCCGCGCACTCGTCGCAGCCCTTTAAGGCCGCACCGTGGAAGTCCCGGATCGGCTCCTCGAAGATGGTTTCGCCGCTCTTGTCCTGGACGATGAGCTTCCCCCGCATGACGTCCACCCGGCCCACCTCATCCAGGCCTACGCCCCTTTTGTCCCGGATCTCCTCGAGCATCAGCTTCTCGTAGTTGAAGCTCTTGGTGCACAGGAGCGCGATGGTTAGCGTGATCGCCTCGACCCGCGAAGACCCCCACGTCCAGGGCCTGGCCTGCATCGCCTTTATCCCCTCGATCTCACACGGCGTCCCCACCACAGCGATCAGCGGATTGGGCGGCAAGTCATAGCCCGTAAAGTCCACGTGCGCCAGGGCCAGCGTCTGGTTGTAGAAGCTCCCGGCGCACTCGCGCACCTCCTCGGGGGTTCTCGCCAGGAAGGCCTCGCCCTTCCACGGCTCCGACTCGCTCTCCCGAGCCACCAGCGCCCCGTCTATCTCCCCCGCCTCGAGCAGCGAGATGAGCAGCGCGCTCACCACCCCTCCATCCTGGGCGCCCTCAATCGTGGGGTCCACCCGAGCGGTGTAGCTCTCGTGGACGTGTCCGATGCCCTCGACGGATCGAGCCTCGCCATTACCCGTGATTTTCCACGTCGCCTCGTGCCGCAGGCCGGCCCTCGGGCAGAAGTCCCAGCACAGGGAGCAGCCAGTGCACATCTTGACGAGCTTGGGCAGGTCGTCCTCGCCGACGCCGATGGAGTCGGTCGGGCAGGCCGCGACGCATACGCCGCACTGCACGCAGCGGTCGGCGTCTATAACGGCCTTCTCGAGATCCCAGAACCAGACCTTCCCGGGAGCCTCCTCGATGTCGTTCATCAACTCCCGGATGTCGAAGCCAGCCACAGATTACCTCGACTCGTTCGCGGCCGAGACGAGGCCACGCAACGTCGCCCGGAGCTCCTCGTTGCGCGTTCTGCGCGCCCACTCGTGGAAGCGCTCGCCCTCGCGGCGTTCTTCCTTGAAGCGCTCGAAGACGCGCAGGAGGGCGTCAGGCACCTCGTCGGCGGGCTTCGCACCCTCGACCCAGTCTATGAACGCCGCATCCTTGCCCAAAGAGCCGCCGAGGCCGATGTCCACGCCTTCGACTATCGCGTCCTTTTTCTTGGCGGTCTCGCCCCGGAAGCCGACGTCCCCGATCTGGGGCTGCGCGCAGGAGGCCGAG
Organism: Actinomycetota bacterium; assembly: GCA_046733115.1. Lineage (GTDB taxonomy): Bacteria > Actinomycetota > Rubrobacteria > Rubrobacterales > Rubrobacteraceae > Rubrobacter_D. The sequence continues at coordinate 3,386 of JBKPOM010000084.1, forward strand.
CAGCCCGAGAAGTGCATCCGCACGGCCTCCTGGCCGAGTTCCCCGACCCGCCGGTCCATCTCGCGGGCCCACTCGAGGGCGCGGATCTTGGTCTCCACGATGGCGAAGCGGCAGAACTCGTTGCCGGTGCAGGCCACGACCCCACGCTCGAACGCCCCAGGGTTCGACGAGTATCTCTTGAGTAGGGGTTCTGCCAGAAGATCGTCTAGGCGCTCCTCGCGCACGCCGGTGATGATCAGGTTCTGATCCGTTGCCAGGCGTATCTCGCTTCCGTACTCCTCGGCGAGCCTCCCCGCCTCCTCGAACTGCTCCCCGCTCATCCTTCCGACCGGCACATTGAGGCCGACGTAGTAGACCCCCTCATCCTTCTGGGGATGCACGCCGACGTGGTCGCCGCGGTAGCGCTTGGTCAGGTCCTCGCCCGCGGGGATGAGCTCCACACAGGCGCGCTTCTCGAGCTCCTCGCGGAAGCCTTCGGGTCCGAGCTCCTGCACCAGGTAACGCATCCGGCAGGTCCAGCGGTTCTCCCTGTTCCCCAGCTCGCCGAAGACCTGTGCTATGCCGCGTGTGATCTCCACCGCGTCCTCCGGCCGCACGAAGACGTCTATGTCGGATGCCATACGGGGTCCGTCCGAGAGCCCGCCCCCCACACGTAAATTGAAGCCTAAAGTGCCGTCCTCGCGCTCCGCGGGGACCATACCGATGTCGTTGATCTCAGCCTGCGCGCAGTCCTCGAGGCACCCCGTGACGCTCATCTTGAACTTCCTCGGCAGATTCGCGTACTCGCGGTTGCCCGTGAAGTAGTTGGAGATGGCCTGCGCCACAGGGTAGGCGTCTATGACCTCCTCGCGCCCGAGGCCCGAGACCGGGCAGCACAGGACGTTGCGCGCCGAGTCGCCGCAGGCTTGCACGGTGGTTACGCCGACCTCCTCGAGTCGGCGCCAGATCTCGGGCACGTCCCCCATCTTGATCCAGTGCATCTGCACGTCCTGGCGCGTCGTGAGGTCCAGGAAGTTGTTGCCGAAGTGGGGGTTCGGGATCGGGCCGTTGGCAAAGTCCGCGGCTATCTTCCCTATGACCCTGGCTTGCTCGGGCTTCAACACTCCGCCGGGCACCTTTATACGCATCATGAAGGCATCGCCACCCTGCTTCTGCGGGTAGATGCCGACCCACTTGAGGCGCTCAACCTCACCCGGAACCTCGTCCATAACCGCGAGGTCCTTCGAGTAGGTGTCTATGATCGCCTGGCGCACCTTGAGCGGGTGTCGCTCCAGCTTTATCTTCTCTACTTTGTTTAGTCTCTGGTTCTCTCTAAGGAACCGCACGCTTTACCGCACCTCCCACAAAGTGCAAACCGCACTCGGTTTTGTCCATGCCCGGCCAGCGACCCGCCCGAGCGTCCTCGCCCGGGGCCACCGGCTTGGTACACGGTTCGCACCCTATGCTGCGGTAACCCATGCTAAGAAGGGGGTTGAGGGGAACGTCGTACCGCCTCACGTACTCGTCCAACTCGTCCACGCGCCACGCCGCGAGCGGCGCGATCTTGGCGACCCCGAAGTACTCGTCGAAGGCAACGACCGGCGTGCTCGCCCGCTGCGGCGTCTGGTCCCGGCGGATCCCCGTCACCCAGGCGCCGTAGTCCCTCAAGAAACGCCTCTGCGGCTCGATCTTGCGGATTTGGCAGCAAAGGTCCGGCGCGCAGCTGTAGAGCTCCGGCCCGTAGCGTTCGACCTGCTCCTCGACCGTAAGCCCCGGTGTGAGGACCTTGAACGGCAGCGGATACCTTTTCACGGCCTCCTCGCGGAAACGTACCGTCTCCTCGAAGAGAAATCCGGTATCCAGCGTGAAGACCTGCGCCCTCTCAGTGATGCGCGCGAGCATGTCCAGTAGGACCATCCCCTCGGGGTTACCGAACGAGACCGAGAGCGAAAGGTCTTCCCCATAAACATCCACGGCCCAGCGCAAGATCTCCTGAGGCGTACTTCGCTCCAAGCTTTCGGCAGCGCGCGAGAGTTCTTCATTACATTCCAGAATCGAATCTTCTTCTTGCCCCGATACGGGAGCCCTTAGCATGAGAGAAAGCTCCTCCCCTCCAGGATAAGCGTATCTTTCGCATCAGCTGTGAAAAAAGGGACTAAACGCAGCGAAGAACGCTACATCGCCGCATTCGAGCCGGACGGCAGAAAAGCAAGTCGAGAGCCGCGTAAGAAGAAGCCCCGCGTGTTCCGTCCGGATCCATACCCTGTCATGATAAGCAGCTCTTGCGCAGAGCGTCAACAGAAAATCCGACAAAAATTGTCAGATTTACCAAATTCTTTTGAAAAAGGTACGAACCTGCCGAGCTTGGGCGAAGAAGACGTCCGTCGGGAGGATCTGAACTTCGACGAGAGACCGGATAAAGACGGACACCGCAACGACCCTGGGGCGTCGGGCACCGGATGCTGCAAGGTCGCCCTTTTTTGACCATCGGAGCCGGCGCCACGCGCGGAGATCCCTTGACAGGGAGAGACGAATGACTACCAGGCGACGCCATGGATACCAAACTTGATGAAACCAGGGACGTTCTCGTCGAAAAACTGGCGGAAGCAAGGCAGAGGACGCGGTGGCTGCTCGAGACCGTCTCAGACCGATACGTACAACAAAAATCATTCATTTGGGGGATGCGGCGCCTGCCCACTCTTGCCACCATGTGCACAAACGCCCGCTGTGGGGCGCACGTAGGAAGGGGTTGCAGTGAAACGGAGATACGGAGAAGAGGCGTCGCTGGGCCTCTCGTCTGAAGGCGTGACCGTAGCCAGAACGCTCTCGCGGCGCCAGGCGATAGGGTTGCTCGGTGGTAGCCTTGTAGGGGCTAGCCTGCTTTCCTTGGGGGTGGCGGCTCCAGCCGAAGCTGTCCTACCGTACGGAATAAGAGGGCCTAGCGGCTACACCACACCGCAGCTGCGCTACGTGAGGGGTGGTAATTGGTTTAATTTGACACTCTACTGGAAGTGTGTTTTTGACCAATCGGTAGAGAACCATACGTTCGCGACAAACTGGACATTGAGGGAGGACGACAGCCCTTTCGGGGTTGACGACTGGGTCAATGCCACGGTTTCGCCTCACCAACACGGCGCCGGTTCGCCCGCGAAGGTATTCATTCCCTCGCAGGCCAATCCTTCTAAACCCTTCGAGGTAAGTTTCAAGGAAACCATCGGCTGGCATCGCGATGACCTGGATACCGAAATAGGTAACGAGGAGCTTTATGCAGACGTGCGTCTTAGGGATGTCACGACCGATGGCGCTATCAGTTTGGTGCGGAGCGCAATTCTGCCCCTTTCTCCCTGAGAGCCAGCCAGGTTGCCAGCCCTGCCAATAAGGTCGATACCCTCTCTACGCTAGTCGGCCCGTGCCGCCACACCTAAGGCACCTGACGGACTATTCGATGCTGCATACGAACTTCCGAGAATTCATCTTCCGCGCCCTTGGGTGAATAGGGGCAAAAGGGAGGGCAGAGTTTGTTGAGAACCTCTGCCCTCCCTGCTGAGAGGCCGCTACCCGTTATGGTCTACAGCCCTCCGCTTCGCGCGTCGGCAAAAGTACAAAATCGCGTCCATACATACACCCTTCAGGCGC
>JBKPOM010000085.1:0-4924 GCA_046733115.1 Actinomycetota bacterium
GCGCTCCCGCGCGGCGCTGATCGAGGCGATGGGCCGGGCCCTGGGTACGGTGACGGCCACGGACGCTCGGGGTTTCTTTCGGCACTGTGGCTACCGAACCGCGGCCCAATTGCTATGACAGATGCTCTAAGGGGTGAACGATGAGGGTCGCAGAAGGTGTTTATGTCCTGCCCATACCGAGGGGTTCGCAGGGGGCTGACGGCTTCCTCAACCTTACCTTGATCCTGGACGAGCAAAAAGGCACCACGTTGGTCGACGCCGGCTTGCCGGGCCAAGCGGAGGCGATCGTCTCCGCCTTGCGCAAGGCTGGCGTAGGGCCGCGGGACCTGAGGCGCATGATCTTCACCCACCAGGACCTCGACCATATAGGTTCGGGGGCCGCGCTCGTGCGCCAGAGCGGCGCGAGGGTGTTGGCGCACCCCGCCGATGCTCCTTACATAGAAGGCGAGCTGAGACCGCTCAAGGTTACGCCCCAGATGCTCGAACGAAGGCCGCAGATGCGCGAGGTCTTGGAGCGCCTCGAACCCGTCCGGGTGGACGAGTACCTGGAGGACGGAAGCCGACTCGACCTTGCGGGCGGGATTCGGGTCATCTTCACGCCGGGACACACGCCGGGCCACCTGGAGCCTCTACCTGGAACGGCCGAAGGTCTTGGTGGCGGGGGACGCGCTTACGGCGGAAGGTGGTCACCTGAACGGCCCGAACCCGTCGGCTGCCCTTGATGTGGGCGAGGCCACGCGGTCCGTAAGTAGGCTGGCGGAACTGGACGTGGGGACCATCGTCTGCTACCACGGCGGCGTGGTGAGCGAAGACGCCAACGGTCAGTTACGAAGGGCCATATAGGAGCTCTCTCGAAAGGGCGAGGAGTGAGAGGAATCCTCTGTTTTCGTAGCGCCTTGATCTGTGGAGGAGCGTGGGTAGCCTTTGTTCCGGTTGGAGTTTATGATCGCGGTCGACTCCTTGCTATTCTCGGGTGAAGGCCCTCTCTTTCCGGAGACGAGAGATGGTGCAATGGGTCAGTAGTATGGGGAGCGCGGCAAAGCGCGTACCTGTAGCCGTCCCACTCGGCCTTTAGGAGCCAGCCTTTCTCAGCACACCTCATCCTCATCCTATTCTCCCAGCGCCTCCTTGTAGCGTGCGATGGTCTCCACGTGCTCTTGAAGCGAGCGTAGCCCCGCGTTCATCGTGTTGATAGAGATATACGTCGCTCCGAGCAAGCGCCAAGCTTCGGTTTGGGCTATCCACTCTTCTTGAGGCACCTTACCTACGTCCAGGCGTGCCTCAATCTCTACCGACTCAGGAGCCCGGCCTGCCTCCTCAACGTAACCACGCAGGCGCTTGAGGGCCTCGCGCATCCTGTCGTCTGGTGGTCCCTGTGGGAACCAGCCGTCAGCCACGCGTGCAGTCCTGCGCAGCCCTACATCCGCCCTTGCGCCCATCCACACCGGTATGGGACGCTGCACAGGCAAGGGGTTGATTCCCGCTTCGTCGATACGGTGGTACTTGCCCTCGTAACTGACTACCTCATCGGTCCACAATAAGCGCATCACCTCTATCTGCTCCTCGATGCGAGCACCGCGCGTGTGGAAGTCTTCACCGAGCGCCTCGTACTCCACGGCGTTCCAGCCTATGCCCACCCCAAGGCGAAGCCGTCCGTTGCTAAGGACGTCGACTTCGGCCGCTTGTTTTGCGAGGAGCGCGCTCTGCCGCTGAGGCAAGACTATGACACCACTGACGAACTCAAGACGCTGCGTGATGGCGGCCAGGTAGGAAAATAGGGTCAATGGCTCATGGAACATGGTCTTGTGTGTATACCCTCTCCAGCCTTCTCGGTTAGAGGGGTCGGCACCAAGCACATGATCGTAGGCGAGGAGGTGCTCGTAGCCGAGATCCTCAGCGGCTTGAGCGTAGTCTCGGATTAATTCCGGTTCGGTACCTATCTCACTCTGTGGGAAAGTCACGCCTACTTGCACACTCAACCTCCTTTCAGGGATACCTCAAGGATACACGCAAAGGAGTGGTCCACTCAGCAGTGTATCCTTGAGGTGAACTAGGCCCCTGCAATTTCGGCGCCTCAAGAGTTGTCCTTACGCGCCTCGGTAAGTAGCAGCCTTGGTTACGCTAAAGACTGGTTTTCTCGTAGTATTCCTCGAAGTAAATTGGGCGATAGAGGGCTGGACGCGGACTTCGCAGAAGGTGCCTTCCATACGGCTTAACGGATAGCGATCATTCGTAGTGCTTGGTTTGAGACCACAGCCGAGAGATCGGGGCTTTGGGCTTTGTGGCTACATACACCGGCACACCCTTCTCCTCGGGCATACAATAGCGACAGGTGATAGTGGCGGCCGTCTCCACAGCGGCGTAGGCTTGCCCTACCTCTTCACTGGACACGCCGACGGTGATCATCACCTCTCCTGTGCATCCGTCGGGCCCCCACAGGAAGTAGCTGTTGTGACCGCTAATCGCCGGCGGGAGGTCGTAGCGACCTCCCAGGAAGTTGAGTGCACTGGCCTCCCCGTAGTTGGAAGTGAAGATGCAAGCGCGGGAGCGCTCTCGGTCAGGAAGGCTATCGTACACCCTCGCGGCCTTCTGGGTCATGGTCTCCCACCCGAAGCGGTCCCCGAGCGGCTGCGGGAAGATGCCTTGCTCGCTCTGGCCCGCCGCGGCGTTACCAGTGCTGCTCAAGAACCCATAGGTGGAGGCGAAGGTCGCCGGGGGCAAGATGGGCATCGCAAGCGGCGCGAGCAGGATGCCGCTGAGGAGGAGCAGCACGACGTAGACGGGCTTGAGGAATGTCCCCACTCTACCGCCGAGGCGCCCGCCCATCACCGATCCTGCGGCAAAGAGCATCGGGTAGGCTGGCGCGAGGGTATATGGCTTCGTTCCGAGGATCGCCAGGACAAAGACTAGTATCACGAAGGTCCACCCCAGAGCCCTGTAGGGTCTGCCCTCCCGGGTGAGAAGGTAGAAGTACAGACCCGTGATGGAGAGCGGGAGGGTAAAGGGATTCATCCCGGGGATCTGACCGAGCAGGAACTCCATAGGTCCGCCCGAGCCCTCGTAGTTAGCGAAGAACTCGAGGGTAGGCCACCCGTTCGCCGCGTTCCAGAGGAAATAGGTCAAAAAGAACACGAAGGCGATCGCTCCCCCGAGCCAGATCCACCTGGTGCCGAAGTGGCGGCGGGCGGGGGTGAGTAGCAACCCCACCGCGACCGCAACCCCGAAGAAGAGCACGGTGACCTTGGTAGCGAGACCCATGCCGGCGATCAGCCCGAACAGGAGCCAGAGGCGGGCGTCGTCTCGCTTGAGGACGAGGATGAGCACATAGGAAGCCAGAACCCACCAGAGTTCGTCTAGCGCGTCCATCGAGAAGAGTGAGCCTGTGGCTAGGAAGGTGATGGCCACAAGGCTGGCCAGAGCGGCCAGGCCCTGGGCGAAGTGCCCCCCTCCTAGCTCGCATGCCATAAGCCCTGTCAGGAAGACGATCAGCGCGGTGGCTAGTGCCGGAACAGCGTGTATGGCCCACAGGGCGTCTCCCGCGAGCACGTCCAAGACCTTGGCGATGAGCGCGATGAGCGGCGGGAAGTCCACGTAGCCGAACGATAGGTGGCGTCCGGCCTCTATATAGTAGAGTTCGTCGCGGAAGTAGCCGTAGTTGGCCGAGACCAACATGTGCGCTACGAAATCCGCCAGCACCAGGCCGAGCAACACGCTGATGGTCCCAGCTCGCACCCTGAGCGAGCCGGGGGGTCCTGCAAGTTGGGTGCGAGGTGTACCATTGCTCATAACTGAATCCTAAGGCTTGTGCGACGTGCTCGCTTGGCGAGCTTGACCAACCCCAGTGCTACCTTCGCACAGCCGAGCTCGAGATGCGGGCAGCCTGACGGGGCAGGAGGTAGAGGGGATCAGGGGCGGCGCGGTCTCCGACCCTACGCAGGGCCAGACAGGCCGGGACCCACAGAGGACCACGATCCACTCCGTCAGAGATGCCGCGCTGGTCAGGCTTCGCCTCCTTGCAGGTCTTGTGTCTACAAGATGGCGATGATCGCAGACTCATGGCCCCTGCAGCGTTGAGCTTGGCCGTGAAGGACGGTGCCGTTGTTCCGATCGACGTCGGCCAATGCGAGGTCGGGCGCAACAACGGTATTGTCGGAAGCTCGTTAGTGAGTCAATAAATCTGGTCTTGTTTCGGCTATCGCTCGAGGGTGAGGCTGCATATGCCCTACACCTCAAATATCTCGGTGCTGCCTCAGGGCCAGCCACACGCCGAACACCACCTGGGCGGCGCCGAGGACCCGCATCCGGTCCGGCTTCTCGACGAACCATATCCCGATCCTGCGTACGCTCTCGGGGCAGATCACCCACAGCCGGGAATGCTCCTTTGGAGGCAAGAAGTCTATGAGCCCATCCCCGAGCGTGATTATCGCAAAAGTCTCTATGAGTCTCCTCTTCCACACGGCGCTCTTTCCTCCCGTTTTCGTGCTGTATTACGAACTCGCTGATTCTATAACTCTGCCCTTGCGGGGCTCCGCGAACTTCGCCTCGACGGCCTTCTCCGACGTTTGCACGCTCCGATCCTATGCGCCGCGTGGTCGTCGCTACGCTTTGGGCAAGGCTAGAGTGCCACGCGCAAAGCCGCCCCGCCGCCTAGCTGGATCGCTGCGCGGAACGCCAGGCGCGGCGTTGTCCCAACTGGCCTCCGCCCACCTGAAGGCCGTAGAAGGTGCCTCGCCTTCGCTCCTCCGCGTACGCGACAAAGTGGATACCAAGAAGTAGCGCTGTCCTTAGAGCATTTGTCATAGCAGTTGGCCCATCGAACGGTAACCGCAGTGGCCGAAGAACCCTCGGGTATCATGGGCCGTGTGCGCGCCTCGGCCTTGCGCAGCAGCCCCTTGAGCTTCGAGAACGCCTGCTCGATCGGATT
>JBKPOM010000086.1:0-6253 GCA_046733115.1 Actinomycetota bacterium
CCGCTTACCTACCCTCATTACGAGTGTGCGGTCGATGGTTGCTGAACGTTGCACAGGTTTGCAAGTCCCGCATAGACAAAGGGTTTTCTCTGCCCTGCATTGCCCACTATTGCAGGGTATTGCGTCCGGGCTAGGGTCAAACTAGGGTCAAAAAGTGTCAGCACGCCGTAGATTGTGCGTCGTTGATTCCTTTGCAACCTTCTGGTCCTTAAGGTCGCGCCCTATAATAGAGACCTTAGGGTCGCTCCACCGATCCGAAGATCGGGGCGAAAGTGGATAGGTCCGCAGGCTGGTGTAAAGTGGAATAAAGCTCGGGCGAGAAGGAGACCGGATGGCCGACCAGATTCCGTGCCCAGAATGCCGGCACGCCAACCCACCAGAGAACCGCTTCTGCGGATGGTGCGGTGCCTCCGTGGGAACTAGCACCGATCTCATGGCGCAGCGGCAAGGTAGAATAACGGCGATGGGCCATGCCCTGCCCGTGAAGCCAGGACCCATCGGTACAGCGCTTGCGGTGGGGTTGGGCACGCTGATCGTGCGGGCGGGGATGTCCTGGCTACGCCACCGGATCACAGCAGATGATCGGTCATCGGCGTTGAGCACCCGAGAGCACGAGACCGCCTTGTCTGAGTACTATTTGGGTCAGGGTATAGAAAAGATCCTGATCCAGGAGTGGGGGGAAGCCCACCAGGGACGGACCATCGCTTGGCAAGCGATCCGCTCTGTTACTGTTACAGAGTGGACAGCCTCGAGTAGGAGGCCGGCTGGGAGATCTCGGGAGTTATGGTCGAGCGGCGGGTCGCGAGCGAGTTCGCTCTCCTTCGAACGAGAACGCTAGGTTCACATGGCGGGATCGTGAGCGAGCCAGAAGATCTCGTCCGGATTATCGCCGACGAGGGTGTGCGCGATCCCCGTCTCCTCGAGGCCCTGCGCTCTGTACCTAGGACCGGGTTCGTCCCCGCCAACCTTGCCAAGCAAGCCTACGAGGACAACCCGCTTCCCATCCCCCCACGACCAGGTGACGACCCAGCCGTCGCTCGTAGCGAGGATGGTAGAGGCTCTGGGACTCGCGGGCTCGGAGCGGGTGCTGGAGATCGGCGCTGGCTACGCTTGGTAGACGGCGCTGCCCGCCCGTCTCTGCGGCTTCGTATGGGCGGTGGAGCGCTTCGGAGACGTGGCTGAGGTAGCGAAGGAGAACCTCGCCCGGTCTGGCGTGACGAACGCCGAGGTCGTCAGGAGCGACGGGACGAAGGGCCTACCCGAGCAAGCTCCTTACCACGCCATCTTGGTCGCGGCGGGTTTCCAGTCCGTCCCCAGGCCGCTCGAGGAGCAGCTCGCCATGGGAGGGCGATTGGTGCAGCCTGTAGGCCCGGGCGGCAGGGAGGAGGTGATCCTCTTCGAGAAGGGCTCTGGAGGGTTCGTGCGGCGCCGCACTATAGCCCGGGCACGCTTCGCAAGACTCCACGGCGCGCACGCGTTCCCGGAATAGCAGGTCTCCGTGGTCACCACTCGGGGGAGTCGCAACCACTCCTCGTCCTTTCGAGGCCACGGCTGTTCTTTTCCCTACGGGAGTTGGTCCGTGGGCCGCGCCGTGGTAGGGACGCCCCGGAAGCGAGCTGGAGCGGCTGGCCTACGAGTGGCTCTACCGCGCCAACGCCCGCTCGCGCCCCGACGTGACCGTGGGTCTCTGCGATTGCCCCGACTTCGCGAGGCACAACTCCGCACGCTTCCGGGTCTGGTGCAAGCACCTCTTCGGGGCCGAAAGGGCTGGGGCGGCAGGGCGCTAGGGCCGCAGACGACGGCTATTGCCGCTGAGGTTTTAGGCTCCCGACGGCACCGTCCCGTCCTCCGTGCCGGGCCGTGCGGCACTCGTCCCCCCGCCGTCGGCCGCGCCGCTACCGTCCACCGGGCGCCCGCTGGCGAGAGGCGGACCGTACTGCTCGACCGCGTAGCGCAGGAGTCCACACGCGGCGAGGCGGTCAACCGGGGCGCGGAACGTCACGCGGACGACGCCGGGGTGCCGACCGATCTCGATCGCGCCGGAGATCGTGGCCCGATTGGCGACCTCGGGGGCAGGCATGCTCAGCAGCGTGGCCGCGCGCGCGAGACCGTTGTCGGTCGCCGAGTTCAGGTCCGGGCCAGTTCCGATTACAGAGATAGGCAGGGACTCCTCGATGGCGCCCATGCCATGCGCGCGGGCGAGGGCGAGGGCGCGGGCGTGCTCGGCCTCGGTGAGCGGCTTGGCGAGATACGGCAGATCCTCCTCGACCGGGAACAGCACCGGACCGTCAATCCCAAGATCCTTGAGTACCTCGACCTGCAGCGTGACTGTGCCGGACACATCAGTGGTGTGACCCGCGATCTCGCCTTCGCCCTGCATCGCGTGCATGTCGCCGAGGTAAACCCCCGCGCCTGCGATCTTTACAGGGCAGACGATGATGGCGCCCGCGCGAGCGGAGTTCACGTCCAGGTGCCCATCGGTCTTGTGCTGCTGCAGCTGCTCGGCTGTCATCGCGTAGCGGTGCGGCGCGCCAACCAGGAAGGCGCCAAAGTCCCCCGCGTTGTGGGAGTCGGGGATGGTCGCGGACGGCGAGGTGCCTATCTGACCTAGGAAGGGTCGCAGCCGCGTTGCGAGCCCGATGATATCGTGCGGTGCGAAGGTTAGGATCGGATTCTGGGCCGACCCGTCCGGGAGAGCTGCGACGTGCGACGCGTCACGCGCGAAGCCCTCCGCGCGCTCCTGCGAGACCGTGAGCCCCGTCTCCCGCCGCTCGTCAAAGGCCATCGTATAGCCGTTGGTGAAGGTAAAGGGGGCGCAGTCGGCGCCGCACTGGACGCACCGCACTGCGGTCGGCCCGATGCCTTCCAGGCGCGTTTGGGGCCACTCAGTCCCGCAGCCCGGGCAGACCGGAGCGCAGTAGGGGTCGCCGTTGAACCGTCCCTCCATCGGCTGGTCGTTACCCGATGAGGTGGCCAGCGACGTGACCGCGATGTCCTTGATGCGGATCGCGACAGCGTCCCCAGCATCGGCGCCCTCGACGGCCACCGGTCGGCAGACCTCGTGTCCCCCGCGAATCGCCGGGGTGATCATCGGCCCCCAGCACCCGGGGGTGGAGTTCCAGACAATGTGCCCGCCGTCGGCGACCGGACCGAGCATAGGCACATCCGGCCCGAGCAGCCCGTCGGTGTACTCCTCGACGATGACGGTTCGGCGTGCCTGTTTCGTGCCTCTGGGCGCCTTGTGTATGGTCATGGAGAGGAACCTCCTAGCGTCTGTGGCGGTCATCCGCCGGAGATGGGTAGCAGCAGCGCAACCTCCTGCCGATGCCGAAGAAGATCATCGTGACCGGCGTGCTCCCCGGCTACGACGGCGAGAGCCGAGCGTAGCGCTGGCGCAGCGTCCGGTTCGGTCTCCGCCAGACGGGCGTACAGGTCCGCGACCGTCGCGCCGTCCGCAAGGTCGATGGTGAGGAACGGCGCTCGAAAGAGCTCCGTCAATCCCGCCGCCAAACGAACGCGAATCTGCACTGCCTCCCTACCTATCCCTAACGTGCACGCAGTCTACCATGAGGTTTGGTATCAGTCCTAGCCCCGCTCGATCCGCACACCGGTGAACTCTACCTTCTACACGAGCCGAACTGCGGGCGGAGGTAGGCTCTAGGCTGGGCGATTGACACGGACCTGTATGGCACGCTCTATACCGAGGACGGTAGGGTGAGGAAAGGAGGAGCGGACGAGCTCGGGCGAGCTATCCCCTGAAGACGCCTCGACGCGGATGACGCATGCCTACCAAGGACCCCAGATGAGCGCACTACGTCGATAGCGCACTGTTCGGCTAAAAGCACGGCGTCGAGTGCATCGTCGACTTCTTCCGTATCGAAGATACCACCTCGGGAGGTTTCGGGTGACTTCGGCCTGCAGAACGACCGACTTTACGTCCCTAGACCGATGGCGTGATGCTAGGCTCGGTGTAAATTGGAGGCGTAAGGCAGCAGTGACAAAAGAAAGGAGTAATAGTGCAAGCAGACAGAATTACGGAGTCCAAGAAGGCCATGATCAGAGGGTGATTAGCACGCAAGAGGAGAGGACCTGGTCCGTCCTATCTCACCTGAGCATGTTCCTCAACCTCTTTACGGGCTCCCTAGGGCCGGTTGCAGCACTGATCATCTGGCTGGTCTATAAGGACCGCTCGCAGAAGGTGGCCTTCCACGCGCTCGAGTCGATGTGGTACCAGATAGGTTGGCTCGTAATACTGGCCGTGGGCTGGACGGTGACAGGGCTCCTGACCATGATCCTCATTGGGTTCTTGCTCATCCCGGTGATGGCTATAGTGTCGGTTGTGCCCTTCGTACACGCCGCCTACGCGGCCTACAGGGTAAGCCGGGGCGACGGCTACCCCATAGCTGCCGACCTGGTCGAGAAGGGCTAACCTCAGAGACTCTTCTGGGGTAGGCACGGAGGTTCTGGTTCTCGTGAACTGGAATCTTCGCGTTAGGAGTAAAGCAGCAGGAAGGCGGTGCGGATGGCCGATGCGCCTTATGTTCCCTCGTAGTTTAGGAGAGTCACGTCGCGTGAATTGCTGAGGAAGAACAGGGTTCTAATCTGTGTAAGTGGTCTCAAGAAGCCTACGCACTACCGGCGCGGGCTTCTCACGTTTCAAGTATTTGGCTTATCTAACCCGAATAAATAGAGCCGACGAGCGGGCTCGAACCGCTGACCTAGAACCTCAATACGAGTTAGATTTGCGCCCCTCTACCTAAGCCGAAAACCCGCTTACCTACAGGAAAAATTGTCCGCAGCGTATCGCCGCGTTACGCCCTGTTACGCCCAGGTTAGTGTAAGCCGGCAACCGGCAGGCTCGAACCCGCGAGCTTTGGAGCCACAATCCGCCACCCGCTGTTTCTAGGTGTTGTCGTACGTTGCAGAATCGGCTTAGATAAGCACATTTCTTCGCTCGCAGTTGCCCGCCGTTTCTGCGTGTTGCGCACTCAGTGATGTCAGCAGCGGTGTCAATGCGCAAGAATGATTTAGCAGTCGGGCCGGTTGCGATCTCTTTCTTGCACCGCCAGTGCGAACGTTGAGCAATCTTGGGCAGATCGGTGGTCAAGGCTGCTCATGAGGGGCATCGTGAGCTAAGGCACAATGTGGCCAGAAGTACCGGAGGGCTAACCCTCCAGAAGCTTGAGAAGCAGGTAGGTTAGGAGCAATGAACATGAGAAAACTGATCTTGAAGTCAATAGCCGCCGACGGTGTGCTGGCCCTGGCCCTTGCACTGTTCGCCGACAGGCCGGGTCGGCGAAACGTGGCTCCGGACAGAACCTCTCAGAGCGATCCCCTTGATGAGATCGACGCTCATATCCAACGGCAAATAGATAGGCTGAGTATGCCGGGTGTGGCCCTCGCCTTTGTAGAGGGCGACGAGATCGAAGCGGGCTTGCGAGCATGAGAAAGATACTTCCGTACACGTTTATAGGGGTTGTCGGCCTGGCCATCGCCGGGCTTCTGCGGCAACGTCGGCGACCCATACCGACCCCACCCCCGCTCACCTTTCTCTTCGAGAACCCACTCGTGGAGGCTTTCGCGGGTTCCGAGCTTCTAGTCGAGCGTCTCGGCCTCGCTGCCGGCATGCGGGTACTGGATGCAGGCTGTGGTCCCGGACGGCTGACCATCCCCCTCGCGAGAGCGGTAGAACCGAGCGGGGAGGTCGTCGCCCTCGACAGCCAGCGTGCGATGCTCGAGAAGCTCGAGCATCGGCTGGAGGTAGAAAGCATAACCAACGTCCGCGCCCTGGAGGCTGCCCTCGGCGAGGGGGCGTTAGAGAGGGTAACTTTCGACCGGGTTCTCCTCACCTTCGTGCTCGGCGAGGTGCGCGACCGGGAGGCGGCTGGGCGCGAGCTCTACGCGGCACTCAAGCCAGGGGGGATCCTCTCTGTGACGGAGGGCTTTGGCGACCCTGACTACCGTCGGCCCGCCTCCGTGCGGCGTGAGGTCGAGCCCGCCGGCTTCGAGCTGGTGGAACGCTTCGGCGGCTTCCCGGTCTACACGTTGAACTTCCGGAGGCCGGAGTACCTAGCGACGTAACAGCCTTCGCCAAGAGCTATGCGAATGTACTTAAAGCGGTAGTCAATGAAGTTGGACCACCCCCGCGGTGTTTGCTTTCAAGCATAGCGCGGGAGGCTTCAGAATGCCCGACACGTCCACCCCAGACTTGGCAAGTAGCAGAGGTCCAATATCACTGCACACCGCTATAGAG